>NZ_JBCPGA010000005.1:0-141766 GCF_040914135.1 Ruminococcus sp. RTP21204st1_B2_RTP21204_210225
GTGTGATATATTAAAGCCCGTGGGCTTCCATATCGAGGGAATCCACGGGCTTTGTTGCGCTTTTTTTACAGCGCCTTATTTTATGGTTATTCATTATGTAGTCCACGTTATCTCTTAGAAGCGCTCCGTTGCATTTGTTCAGAACACAAATTCTTTAATTCTTGATATTTCTGTTCTACAAAACGGACTTTAGACGATACATCTGAACATTGATATCTCGCCTCTCTACTTAACTCATATAAGGTGCGATATGCCATATGAATTTGATACGGACATTTTTTCTGTATGATAATATTTCTATCTTTATGACTCTTTACAGTTTCAAGATTTATATCATCATATCTCTTGGACAAAAACAAATTCATATAATGAAGTGACGAATAGAATATACCGACTATTATCCAATCCGAAAAATCGTCATATTCTTTAACATCTGTGTCCTTTAGACATTGCACAAACAACTCATTATGTTTTATTTTTTTAGAATAATCCTGCGAGTTAGACACTAGGAGTCACCTCAATCACTTCTTCAAATTTAGGCATATTTGCTTCCACTAAATTCTTTTCGGAAGTAATCATGAAAACAATGTCTTGTTTGTAATTAGTTGTAAAAGTCCTCTGGTATACAGACGTAAGGGCGAGGGACAGAGCATACTGGCGGTCATAAATCCAAAAGACGAAACGACAGAGATCAAAAACGTCAGTGGCAAGATAATTTATACAGTAGGTCATGGCGCAAGCCTTGAAAACGGAAAGCTCATTATTAAAGGCTCGGCCGCTGTATTTGTTGAAGAATAAAATAACATAAAAGAGGTCAGGGACACGATTCCTTGACCTCTTTTGTTATGCCGTCTAAAGTTTATCCGCCGTTGTCAGAGCATACTCCGAAACTCCGTTGGAGTTTTTCCAAAGTGCATTTTAAACCGCTTCATAAAACCATATTCATTAGTATAACCGCACCTCTCAGCCACTTCCCTTACGCTGAGATTTGTCGTTGCAAGAAGCTGACTGGCTCTTTCCATTCGTGCGCTTATAACGTCTGTCATGACGCTCACTCCAAACATTTTCTTATACATATGCTGAAAACTTGATCTGCTTATACCCATATCCCATGCCATGCTGCCTACGTCTGCGATGTCCTCAGGCATTGCATATATGTATGCTCTGAGCTGCATAAAGCGGCTGTTCCTGTCAGTAATTATACAGGACTTCTTGTCTGTACACTTTAGCTGTCTTGCAAGCTTTAACAAAAAGATCTCCATATAGCACCGTGTTACTTCCTCATGCCCCTCTTTCATGAGCTGATACTCATACGCTACCGAACGCATTATCTGACTAAGCTCATCGATATTTCCAAGGTATACCAGTGTATCTTTTGGAACATCAAGCCTTTCAAATTTTTCATTATCGCCCTGCTCATAATTGAAATACAGCCAATCATCGGTATAAAACTCTTCTGCGGCATGGTATTTCACAGGGGTATCCGGTGAAAGCAGGATAAAAGAATTTTTCTCCGCCCTATGCTCGATACCATTTATAACGAACACCGATGGTTCTTTTATGAGCAATATAAGGGGACAGCCCACCCCGTGAGGGCAATCCATAATAAAATCTTTTCTATGGCGATAATTATAGCCGACCGCACCCACAAGCATTCTGATTCCTCCCTGCTTTTATCAACTTTATTTTACCACACCGCTACATTCTTGTCAACGAAAAAAGAGCAGACGCTTTGTTCTGCTCTTCTTTCACATAATTCTATAATAGTATTACAATTATCCCCAATAGGTTCTCCAAACATTGAAGTAACCCCAAGGAATTTTAAATGAGTAAGCTATCTTGCTGCTGTTTGTCTTGTAGCTTCTGTTGCACCAGAAGTAAACATTATAGTCATTAGCAATACCGTTAAGGTGAGTTTTGCCATATACTGCACCAAAAACAGCCTGCTTTACTCTTCTGGAAACGTTTGAATAATTTGCTCCGTCCCTTGAGAGCTGTGCAGATGACATAAATCCGCCGCTCCTATAAATAATATCCTGAACATTGTTATATCTTGCATAGTAGGATCTCCACATTGCATTCTTTGTGTACTTTGCGGCAACATACTGGTTTGCAACACAATCTGCAACATAAACGATAGGCTTATCCCACTCTGAACCTGACATCTTGCCAACTTCATGATAAACTATACGGCACATTGCTTCCCAGCCTGCCTTATTGAAGTCCATTCTGGCTGTCTTTATTGTCTGTGTCTTTGAGTAAGCAGAAGCGGCAGAGCCATTTACAGCCTTTACTCTGAACTGATATGAAGTCGTTCTCTGAAGACCTGTAACAGTGCAGTTCGTGTTCTTGACTGTCTTGTATTTCTTCCAACTCTTATATTTGCCACCCTTGATGTATAGCTCATAGTTTGAAGCACCTTTTACCTTGCTCCAATGCACCTTGATAGTGTTTGTCTGCTTGTTATACGGATGAGTGAACTCACTTCCATAGTTTATCTGAGCGGTCATCTTAGGAGTCGAAAGCTTTGCCGCAGCAGCATCGGCACTAAATCCCTCTGTCATTACCAAAAATGTCATAAGTGCTGCAATGAACATCACTATAACTTTCAGTGACTTATTCTTTGCTGAAATAAAACTTGCTGAATGATCCATTAATAATACGGCTTTACAACGCATACACGCTGCATTGCCAATTCACACCCTTTCTTTTAATTAGCGGCGGTCATGTCTGTGCCGCTATTTAATTTTATTACGGTCGATTAAAATTATGTATCAATCTGTAACGATAACGGTTAAGAAAGTTACAAACTGATTACAAATTACTACACTATTGTAACACGCACAATTGCATTTGTCAAGCTTTTTTATAGTTTTTTTGATTTTTGTTTATAATTTGAAGCAAAGAATATAAAAATTGTACTAATATTTCAGCACATTGAATATTAATTTACTGTATCAGCAATAGTTCACGCACAATTATCACAAATAAAATATGTGCAGAATATGAACAAAATCAATGGATCAACCACAGAGATCCTGCTGTTTTAAAAAAATCTGTGGGGAAAGAGGCAAAATAATGAAAAAATATTTACCTGAGGGCAAGATCTTCAATAGCCCTGAAAACCGATATTATCTTCAAAGCGAACGAACAATGGCTGAGGCAATGGCTCAGGGATCGATACTGGAGGGTCATGCTGTGCTTTGTGACAGCGAACACAACATAATAGTAGAGCTTCCCTTTGGCAAAGGAATAATCCCAAGATCAGAGGGAGCAATCGGAATACAAGAAGGCAAAACAAAAGACATAGCATTACTTTCTAGGGTAAACAAAACGGTATGCTTCAAGGTGACAGATATTGTTCACGAAAAGGGCGAGGTCATATGCAGGTTGTCAAGGCGTCTTGCACAAGAAGAGTGCATTGAACGATATATAAGTACACTCACATCAGGGGACGTTATACCGGCAAAGGTAACACACCTTGAGCCTTTCGGGTGCTTTGTTGACATAGGCTGTGGTCTTCCATCACTTATACCAATAGACGCCATATCCGTCTCACGCATCACCCACCCCAACGACAGATTTTTCAACGGTCAGGACATATATGCTGTGGTAAAAAGCTGTGACGAGGACAGGATATGCCTTTCTCACAAGGAACTTTTAGGCACATGGGAAGAAAATGCAGCATTGTTCTCCACAGGAGAAACTGTAGGCGGGATAGTACGCTCCATTGAACCATACGGTATTTTTATAGAGCTTGCTCCGAACCTTGCAGGGCTTGCAGAACCAAGAGAAAATGTGCGTGTGGGGCAGGCAGCAAGTGTTTACATAAAAGCTCTTATCCCCGAAAAAATGAAAGTCAAGCTCATTATCGTAGACGTATTTGAAAACAGCGTTTTTCCCTCAAAGATAAACTATTTCATCACCAGCGGCAGGCTCACAAAATGGGTCTATTCCACCAATGAATGTTACAAAAATATATGCTCTGAATTCGTGTGATAAACGTACATATTTTTGTACTTGTAATTTATTTGTACTATAATTTGTACTTGTTTTCACAGCAAAACAAAAAATAAAAAAGGCATCGGCTTCCAATTGAAGCCAGTGCCTTTTAACTTGTTAGAATCATTAAGAGGATATCACCATAGCTCATTTGGGTATTTAAGTCCCCATTCTTTTCTAAGCTTTGCCATTTCGTTTGCGATAACGCCACAGCCGATAACAGCCCAGTTCAGTTCTCCCTTTTCCATATGTTAAGCTCCTTTCAGAACGCCTAAAATACCTTATAACCTTCTTTGATATCTCCAGAGCGATAAGCGTCCAACAGGTCACGGAGATCGTTTATCTGCAAAAGCAGTTCCCTTCCCTTGTCGGTATCTGAAATGTTTGCCCGACGGTCAAGTCTTTCCACCATATGTATCTCAGGAGTATGCTCACTCTCTCCTGCAATAAACGGCTTATGCTCCGCAAGATTAAGGCTGTGAGAATCATAAATAAGAGTGTAGCCTGCGATACCGGTGGCTTTTTGATAAGCCTTTGAGATACCACCGTCAATAACGAACAGCCTGCCGTCTGCCTTGACAGGGCTTTCGCCATTTTTTATCTTCACAGGTACATGACCGTTTATGATATGACCACGCTGTGGGTCAAGCCCAAACATTTCAAGTATCTTTCCGCATATCTCAGGCTTCTCTGAGAAGTGATAATAGGCATTATAATTTTCCTTGTGAAGCTTTTTATCTTCAAGGAAATATCGCTCAAAAAACGCCATTTTGTCCTTGCCATAAAGAGGCGAACGTGCGCCGCTCCACAGATACCACAAATGGTCTGCACAGTTGCTTTTCTCCTCACAAGGCTGTAAGAAATACGCCTTGTTGGCTATTTCGTCAAGCTTATCTAGCATTGCCTTACCCGAATACTGCTCTCCTGCTATACTTAAGCTCAGAAGCTTTCCATTTTCATCAAGAGGGATACAGCCGTGAAAAAGCAGATTACCGTTTATGGTCTTATACATTGAACCTTTTGAATACAAAAAACGCATATGTGTGTTGAGCCTGTCGCTGTGCATAAACGAGTTTGCAAGAATCGTCATAAGCTCATTTTCGCCTTCGGTAAGCGCAAGAGGATTGGCAGGATCAACTGTAGGAAAATTGCCGTCAAGAAGCTTATGAGTTTTCTCGTCTATTGTTATAGTGCCATTTGCGAAGTCCACCATGCTGAAAAGGTCACGGTGAGATAGTTTCCATTCAGGGTGCCGCCTGATAAGCTGCCCCTCTAGCTTTAGCTGTATAACTGTGATAGCCTTGTGCATTTTTGCCACAAGCTTTGCATCAACTGGGTCATAGATATTATCATCAAGTGTCTGTGGCATGAAAATTGCGCACTCATCGTTTTTATATGTTTCTCCTGCAAAGACCGCCAGCGCACGAAGATTTAATCCATAGCCGTCCTCGAGAACGTCAAAGTTATTGTATCGCATGGAGATACGGATAACATTTGCAATAAGAGCGAGATTACCTGAAGCCGCACCCATCCACGAAATGTCATGGTTGCCCCACTGTATATCGACATCGTGCATTTTCATAAGCTCGTCCATAATAATATCTGCTCTTGGACCACGGTCATATATATCTCCGATAATATGCAGCTTGTCGATAGCAAGAGATTGTATAAGCTCGCAAAGGGACTTTATAAAGCGGTCTGCGATCCCAGTGTCAAGAATTGTGGTGATTATCTCGTCATAGTAATATTCCTTTACCACATCATCAGTGACATTAAGCAGCTCGTCAAGTATATAGACCATATCCTTTGGTATGCTCTTTCGCACTCTCGAACGTGTATACTTTGCCGACACCGCCTCGCAAACAAGTATCAGACGATAGATAGTAAGTCTGCGCCACTCGTCTGAAAGCCCGTTTTTATCACGCAAACGCTTTAGCTGCTTGTCGGGATAATAAATAAGATAGGCAAGGGCTTCACGCTCTGCCGAGGAAACTGCTTTTCCTAAGGTCAGGTCTATCTTGTTTTTTATCATGCCAGATGCGCTTTTTAGCATATGCAAAAAGGCTTCATACTCCCCGTGGATATCGCTGAAAAAGTATTCTGTACCCTTTGGCATACTGCGTATTGCAGATAGATTTACTATCTCGCTGGCGGCACTGTCTATAGTAGGAAATTTTTGTGCAAGAAGTAAAAGATATTTTTTGTCCATATGTATTTCTCTCTTTTGGCTTTTTTTACAACGTCATATTGCTCAGAAAGACCGCAGTTTACGCTACGGTCTTGTCTGAATTATTTTGGGGATATTAGGAATTATTCGCCGAAACCGTCCTCAAACATTTTAACGAACTCGTCAAGCACAGCCTGCTCGTTTTCCCCTGTTACGATTATCTCTACCTCAGTGTCCTTCTTGATACCTGCTGCCATTATCTGCATAACAGCCTTAGCCTTGATGTCCTTGCCGTTTGCTTTCATCATGATCTCGCACTCAGGATGCTCCTTAGCAGCCTTTGCAATGATACCTGCCGGACGCATGTGAAGTCCCTCTGCATTTACTACTTTTACGACCTTTGATACCATAATAAATCTCTCCTTTTCTGAAACTTAATTTATTTATGATTGTTAATATTATTATATTATATTTTCTTATATTTGTAAAGACTATTCTGTAACTTTCCTAAGGAAACCTGCAGGCAATGCGCCAAGAAAGCCTGATGGAACATTTCCGCTAGGAGCAGCAAAAGTTGCACCTGAAACTGCCATTGCTCCGCGTCCCTATATTTTTTCAGAGCGTTTCAAGAAGCTCTGCGATCTTTTCTTTTTGAGCAAGCCCGTCAGAAAAAGCAGTCGCACCGCCAGCGGCTGTACCAAGTTTAAGAGCATATTCATAATCGCCATGCAATATACCAGCGGTAAAGCCTGCCACCATTGAATCGCCTGCACCAACGGAATTTTTCACCTTACCATTACATACTCCACAGCGATGTATTTCACCGTTTTCGTCAATAAGCATTGCGCCGTCCCCTGCCATTGAGATAAGCACGTTCACAGCACCCATTTCTTTTAGCTTACGTGCGTATTTTTCTATCTCCTCATCATTAGTGAGTGTCACTCCGAACATCTCGCCAAGCTCGTGGTTGTTAGGCTTGATAAGGAAAGGTTTATATTTAAGCACATTGAGAAGCAGGTCTTTTGTTGCGTCCACTACTGTTCTGATATTCTTGCGTGCGAGCCTTTCGAGTATCTTCTCATAGATATCTGAAGGAAGCGAGGCAGGTATGCTTCCTGCGAGTATAAGCGTATCTCCGTCCTGAAGCTTATCAAGCTTTGCAAAAAGCTTATTCACAGCCTCATCATCTATATCAGGACCCTGACCATTCAGTTCTGTTTCCTCAGCAGATTTTATTTTCACATTTATACGGGAATTACCTTTTTTGAGATGAACAAAATCTGTATCAATTCCCATTTCCGCTAATCCGTTCTCGATAGCTTCACCTGTGAAGCCTGCAGTGAAGCCAAGCGCCTTTGACTGAATGTCCAGCTCTCTAAGAACTATAGACACATTTATACCCTTACCGCCGAAATACATCTCTTCCCTATCTGAGCGGTTGGTAGACCCAAGCTTCATTTCCCCTGTATGAACAACATAGTCGATAGCAGGATTGAATGTTACAGTATATACCATTTTACATTACCTCCTTGATATTTGCTTTTGTAAGATATTTTTTGTCTTGAAGCTTGTCGGTGATTATCTTCACACGTCCAAGCTGAGCGAAAGTGACCGCAGATATCTGATCGAATTTAGAGTGATCTGCAAGAATATAAACAGTCTGACTGTTTGACACCACGGTAGACTTCACTCTTGCCTCGTTTCTGTCCGGTGTTGTTATACCGCCTGACAATGAAATTCCGTTTGCTCCAAGAAAGCTTTTGGTGAAATTGTAGCTTTGCAGACTGCTGACGCATTCAGCACCAACGATAGCCTCCGTTGTGAGCTTTATCTCCCCTGCTGGCATATAGACCTTAAAGCCACGCTGAGCAAGCTTTTTGGCATGAACGAAAGCGTTAGTCACAAAGGTAATTTTCTTATCTGGCAGAAAGTCTATCATATAGCCTGTAGTCGTTCCGGCGTCGATAAAAATGAAATCGCCGTCGTCCACAAGAGAGGCCGCAAACCTCGCAATTGCAAGCTTTTCATCGGTAAAAAGCTTTGACTTTGACTCAACGTCCTGTTCCTCTGGATTGAAAGAATGTTCCTCGGCTGATATAGCACCACCATGAACTTTTTTCAAAAGACCCCTTTCATCAAGCACCGTCAAGTCACGGCGTATCGTTGATTCAGAAGCTTTTAAAAGCTCGCACAACTCCAAAAGCTTCACACTTTTATTCTGCTTGACTCTCTCTAATATAATAGAGTACCTTTCCTCTGTAAGCATTTTATCACCTTTTCAAATTTCAATAATGTTTTTTGACGTCAATTGAACGATATTGATTGTTTCTGATATTAAAATAACATATCGTACAGCAAAAGTCAAGCAATTCCGTTCAAAATCATTCACACAACATTATTTTTGGCCGTTTTTATAAATTACGAATAAGATATTTGTGCATTTTAACAACATTCAATCAAAAGCAGTCAGATAACATCATTTTCGCTTTTGTGACGTTATATCTTTTGCAATTATTATTTGGATATCCATATTACTTTGTTTTGCCACCAATTCACTTTGTGCTTTGAAATGTGGTTTTGCAAAATGAAATAGAAAAAGCAGTGCTTAGATTTTTCTCAAACACTGCTTTGCTTTTTTTGATTTTCTTATTTTACTGTCTGGCTTACGCATATTCAGTCTCTGCCTCAAGCCCTGACAAGGCTTCACTCGGTGATTGTCACTTACCTTCTGCCAATTTATCGTCATCGCTTCTTAAAATGCAGAGTGCGATAACAAGACCTGTCAAAGCAACAAACACCGCTTTAGTTTCAAGCAACTCTGTGACAAATGCACCCACTGCCGCTCCACCTATAAAGCAAAGGATTATACCATAATACTGCATTGCATTACCAAGCTTTTGCTTATCCTTAGTTTTCAAATACTGAAACAGATTATCCGTACCGCTTCTAAGATTGCCAGTACACATCGTGGTAGCGAAAGGCTTTCCGTCCATTTTCCTAAAACCCTCGACCTGCATTGCACAGGTAAAAGAAACTAGGATATTCGCCAATGTGTTAAGCGTACCAGCAGGGATAAATCCCACAATAGTCAGCACCACAAGCTCCACACCGATTATGATCCTATGCCAATGTATCCTCGGGTGTTCATTGAATTTCAGCTTCACAGCTTCCACTATCAGCACGCCAAGCATAAAGGACAGTATAGGCATGAGATAAAGAAAGACCTTCAGCCAGCTTCCCTCTTTGATATTGATAGCCAACAACACCATGTTACCTGTCTGTGCATTCGCAAAAACGTGGTCACGACTGATGTAGGTATAAGCGTCAAGATAGCCACCCACTATTGCGAGCATTACTCCAACACCGTAAAACTCAGCTATATGTCTTCCGTTCTTCATTGTGCAGTCCCCAGTGGCTCAAGTTCGTTAAGATCATATGGCGTTTTCTGATAAATGCAGTAGTTGAGCCAGTTTGAATAAAGCAGATTAGCCGAACAGCTCCAATTGAAAATAGGCTTGTTTTTTGGATCATCGTCAGGAAAATAGCTATATGGTATCTGTATAGGCAGCCCCTTTTCCTTATCTCTGAAATACTCTTTTGCAAGGGTCTCACGATCATATTCCCAGTGACCGAACAGGAAAAACTGTCTTTGCGTCTTATCTGAAACAAGATGCACACCCGCCTCGTTTGACACTGCCACCACTATAAGATCGTCCACCTTTTCGATGTCTTCACGACGCACCTCAGTATGGCGTGAGTGCGGGCAATGGAAAACATCTCCAAAGCCTTTAAGAATAATGCTTTCGGGATAGTCGATATGGTGCTTGAAATTGCCAAACATCTTCTCTTTCAAAGGATATTTGGGAACACCATAATGGTAATAAAGTCCAGCCTGAGCGCCCCAACATATGTGGATAGTTGAGAAAACATTGGTCTTTGACCATTCAAAAACTCTGCAAAGCTCGTCCCAGTAATCAACGTCTTCATACTCCATTTGCTCAACAGGCGCACCAGTGATTATAAGACCATCATAACGATTATCACAAACCTCGTCAAAGTTCTTGTAGAAAGCGAGCATATGCTCCAAAGAGGTGTTTTTTGACATATGACTGCTCATCTGAATAAGGTCGATGTCAACATGAAGAGGTGTGTTGCTCAAAAGACGCAGAAGCTGCGTTTCTGTCGCAATTTTGTCAGGCATGAGATTGACAATAGCGATCTTCAAGGCACGAATGTCCTGATGAGCGGCTCTGTCATCGGGAATAACGAATATATTCTCATTTTCCAACGTTTGGAACGCAGGAAGGTCATTTGGTATTTTAATTGGCAAAGTATATCCCACCTTTTAATTATACTCTAAAAGATTATTATAACACGATCTCTGTTAAAAATCAACCAAAAGAGAGATTTATTCATATATTATTGAGAAAAAGGGAGCGACCTAAGCCGCTCCCTATGTGTATCAACAGTATATAGATCCGTACAATTATTCGTAAAGTGGATATTTCTTGCAGATAGCGTTTACCTTTTCTCTGATCTCATCAGCCTTATTGTCAAAGTCTGTTGCTGTGAGATACATACACTCTGCAATAACGTCCATGTCCTCCTCAACAAGTCCCCTTGTGGTAACTGCCGCTGTACCAACTCTTACACCGCTGGTTACAAATGGCTTCTCAGGGTCGTTAGGGATAGCATTTTTGTTTACAGTGATGTAAACCTCGTCAAGCTTTTTCTCAAACTCTTTGCCCGTGATGTGGAATGGTCTGAGGTCAACAAGCATAAGATGATTGTCTGTGCCACCTGATACAAGATTGAATCCTCTGTCAAGAAGTCCCTTTGCAAGAGCCTGTGCATTCTTTACGATCTGCTCACCGTATGCCTTGAACTCAGGCTTGAGAGCCTCGCCAAAGCAAACTGCCTTTGCAGCGATAACGTGCATAAGAGGACCGCCCTGTGTGCCTGGGAAAATAGCAGAATTTATCTTCTTAGCTATATACTCGTTGTTTGTGAGTATAAGTCCTCCTCTTGGTCCTCTCAGAGTTTTATGTGTTGTTGTTGTAACAATGTCAGCATATGGTACTGGCGACTGATGGCAGCCTGCAGCAACAAGTCCTGCAATATGCGCCATATCTACCATAAGATATGCACCAACAGCCTTTGCTATCTCAGAAAGCTTTGCGAAATCGATAGCTCTTGGATAAGCACTTGCACCTGCAACAATAAGTCTAGGTCTGCACTTGTTAGCCTGCTTGTAAAGAGCCTCGTAGTCGATATAACCCTCGTCATTTACGCCGTAAGGAACAAAATTAAAATACTTACCTGAAAGGTTTACAGGTGAGCCGTGTGTAAGGTGTCCGCCAGCGTCAAGGCTCATACCCATAACAGTGTCGCCTGGCTTAAGAAGAGCAAAATAAACAGCAGTGTTAGCCTGAGCGCCGGAATGTGGCTGAACGTTAGCATACTTAGCACCGAAAAGCTTGCAGGCTCTTTCAACAGCTATATCCTCCACAACGTCAACGCACTGACAGCCGCCATAATATCTCTTACCAGAATATCCCTCAGCATACTTATTAGTAAGCACAGAACCCATTGCAGCCATAACGGCAGGTGAAACGATATTTTCGCTTGCTATAAGCTCAAGATTTCTTCTCTGTCTTGCCAGCTCGGCTTCCATTGCTTCGCCGACTTCTTTATCGACATTTTCAACAAAGCCGATAGTATCCATTATTTTCATCGAAATTACTCCCATCATAAAATTTTACGGACATTCCGTTCTCTTTTATTATAGCGTATTTTTCTTTTGATGTCAACGAAAATTTTTTTGATTGAGGAATGAGGAATGAGGAGTGAGGAGTGAGGAATTAAGGTATCGCCTGCGGCGATTAATTTTTTTATGGAGAATAGGTTTTACTGCCGCAAAATTGCTTCGCTCTTTTCGTTTTTTCCATTTCTCACTTCTTTATCTTCTCCCAATACGCTTTCGCCATTTGCTCCGTCTTATTCTCACCATACTGATAATAAGTCCTCCCCACAAGCTTATCAGGCAGATACTGCTGTTTTACCCAATGGTTTGGAAAGTCATGAGGATAAAGATAGTGCTGTCCTTTCACTTTTGCGCCCTCACCGTCAAAATGCTTATTCTGCAAATGCCTTGGATAATCTCCAAAATCACCATTTCTCACATCTGCTAAAGCTGCGTCTATTGCTGATTCAGCAGAATTTGATTTTGGCGCAGTGGCAAGAAGAACCACAGCTTCCGCCAATGGTATCCTTGCTTCAGGCAGACCCAACTGCAATGCCGAATCAACGCAGGATTTCGTCACTACCGCCGCCATAGGATACGCAAGTCCTATATCCTCGCTTGCGATAACAAGCAGCCGTCTGCACAGAGAAATGATATCCCCAGCTTCCATAAGCCGTGCGGCATAATGAAGTGCGGCGTTCTCGTCAGAACCTCTTATGGACTTCTGCAAAGCCGACAGAATATCATAATGCTCATCGCCTGCACGGTCATAGCGCATATTGCTACGCTGAGTAAGAAGCTTCACATTATCAAGGTTCACGGTGAGCTTTTCACCGTCATTATCTGCCGAAAGTATGCAAAGCTCCACTGTATTTATTGACTTTCTCACATCACCACCACAGCCCCTTGCGATATGCTCCAACACACCATTTTCAAGACGCAGTTTCAGCCCCAACTCATCAGCCATAAGCTGAAAAGCACGCTTTATTGCAGGCAAGATCTCCTCCGAAGTCAGCGGCTTGAACTCAAACACAGTTGAACGGCTAATTATAGCATTGTACACATAAAAATACGGATTTTCAGTGGTAGAAGCGATAAGAGTTATCTTGCCGTTTTCAATGTATTCAAGAAGCGATTGCTGTTGTTTTTTGTTAAGATACTGTATCTCGTCAAGATAAAGCAAGATACCATTAATGCCGCTGAGTGTCTCAGTTTCAGCAACTATCTGCTTGATATCAGCAATAGAAGCACTTGTGCCGTTAAGCTTATGCATAGTCATATTAGCATTATTTGCTATCATTCTTGCGACCGTGGTCTTGCCAACACCTGACGGACCATAAAAAATCATATTTGGTATTTTACCGCTTTCGATAATACGTCTAAGTGGCTTATTTTCGCCTAACAGGTGGGTCTGTCCCACAATATCATCAAGGGTTTTGGGTCTAATTCGTTCAGCCAAAGGCACACTCATTTTATGATCTCCTTAAAAGCAATTAGTCTAAAATGTTTTGAATATCCTCTAAATGAAGCTGATAAGCCATGCTATTTATCTTTTTAAGCAGGTAGGTTTTTGCAACAAGAACAGCTTCCTGATATTTGGTGTTTTCCATACCAAGGCAAATGCGATAAATAATGAATTGATTAGAGGAGATTTTCATGATAATGTGATTATTGCCCTCGAAAGTACCACGGCAAATGGAGTTGGAGTTGACGAAGTTCCAAAGGTCGGAGTAAGTGAGAGCAGTGACTTCATCAGTAATAAACTGTTGGATAAGTTCATTCATATGGATACCCCCTATAGTGTATTTTCTTTAGTATAGCACATATTTCCGCATAATTCAAGGGAAAAAGCGGTCAAAGTGGGGAGTGTCGCCCATTAGCTTCATGACCTCGTATCGTAAACAACAAAATGTAGGGGACGGCGCCCCCGACGTCCCGATATCGAAGTGTCGAATTTTTTTGATTGTGACAAATTTATGCAAGCGACCGAAACGAGCGAACAATGCTCGTCCCTACCACAAATTGTGCGTTTTCTCAAAGTTTGTGCAATAAATTACAAGATGTAACGTCCAAAAAGCGGGCTGTCGAGGGCGCCAGCCCCTACATGGTTTGTTAAACAAATAAATAATGTGCGGATAATGCAGAAATGCAACAAAAAAAGAGGCAGAATACTCCACCTCTCATTTATCTGTACAAAGATTTGTACTATTATTTCTTTCTGGCCGAGCTTACCGCACGAGTTATCTCAGGCTCTGCTTCGCCACGAACACATTCAGCCGTAATCTTTATGCCAACTATCTCATCATCAGATGGTGCTTCAAACATGAGCTTTGTGAGTATCTTCTCAACTATCGCCCTAAGTCCTCTTGCTCCTGTCTTTTCTTCAATAGTCCTCTTGGCAATCTCTCGCTTTGCGTCCTCTGTGATCTCAAAATCGATGTTGTCAAGCTTGAAAAGCTTTGTATATTGCTTGATAAGCGAGTTCTTTGGCTCTGTCAAGATCCTGCAAAGTGCGTCCTCATCAAGCTCGTCAAGAACCGTGATAACAGGAAGTCTGCCCACAAGCTCTGGTACGATACCGAACTTAACAAGATCGTGTGGTACTACCCTCTTCATCACATTGTTATCATCCTCCTTGCTCTTGACCTTTCCGCCAAAACCAAGTGATGATGACTCTGTACGCTTCTTGATAACACTGTCAAGTCCCTCAAAAGCTCCGCCACAGATAAACAGAATGTTTTTGGTGTCTATCTGTATGAACTCCTGATGTGGGTGCTTTCTGCCACCCTGTGGAGGCACATTGGACACACAGCCCTCTACTATCTTAAGAAGCGCCTGCTGTACGCCCTCACCGCTTACATCTCTTGTGATAGAAACGTTCTCCGATTTTCTTGATATCTTATCGATCTCGTCGATATAAATAATACCGTTCTGAGCCGCTTCAACATTATAATCTGCCGCCTGAATAAGCCTTGTAAGCACGTTTTCAACATCATCGCCTACATAGCCTGCCTCTGTGAGCGTGGTAGCGTCAGCAATAGCAAAAGGCACGTTTAGAAGCCTTGCCAAAGTCTGTGCAAGCAAAGTCTTTCCTGTTCCTGTTGGTCCAAGAAGCAAAACGTTGCTTTTCTGTATCTCTACGTCATCATCGTCATTAAGTGACAAAATTCTCTTGTAATGATTGTATACCGCAACAGAAAGCGCTATCTTTGCTTCCTCCTGCCCGATAACATACTCGTCAAGAACTGCCTTTATCTCCGCAGGCTTCTTAAGGGTTATGCCGCTGTCAGCTGAATTTTTACCCTTGCCGCGCTGCTTCGTTGTAGGAAGTCCCTCCTGCTCAGCCAGAACATTATAGCAATAAAGTACACACTCGTCACAAATGTGGCTCGTGCCTGCTGAAAAAAGTGTTCTAACCTTGTCCTCAGGCTTGCCGCAGAACGAGCATTTTCTTATTGTATCATTAGCCATTTATTTCACCGAACCTATCTGTTAGTTATTACCTTATCGATAAGACCGTATTCAAGAGCCTCCTGAGCTGTCATATAATTGTCACGCTCAGTGTCGATGTTGATCTGCTCGATAGGCTTGCCTGTGTTCTGGGCAAGTATCCTGTTGAGCTTCTCTCTGGTCTTAACCATGTGGTCAGAATGTATCTTGATATCTGTACACTGACCAGAAATTCCGCCGCCTGCGATAAGAGGCTGATGAATGAGTATCTCACTGTTTGGCAGAGCAAATCTCTTACCCTTTGTGCCGCTTGAAAGCAGGAATGAACCCATTGAAGCAGCCATACCCATGCATATAGTTGACACGTCGCACTTGATATACTGGATAGTATCATAGATAGCCATGCCGGCAGTGATAACTCCTCCAGGGCTGTTTATATAAAGGTCGATATCCTTTTCAGGATCCTGTCCCTCAAGATAAAGCAGCTGTGCCACTACTACGCTTGCCACTGCGTCGTCTATCTGGTCGCAGAGCATGATTATTCTGTCATTGAGCAGGCGGGAATAAATGTCATAGCTTCTCTCGCCTCTGCTTGTCTGTTCCACTACATAAGGTACCAATGCCATAAAATTGCCTCCTTAATCTATTTTCGCCCGCATAAGGTCATGCGGGCGAAAGCATAAATTATCTTACTTTATAACTGCTGCGTCCTTGATAAGGTCAACAGCCTTGCCAACTGCAATATCCTTCTTAAGGTCGTCATCATGGATAAACTGCTTGATCTGGTCAACGTCAAGCTTGTAAGCCTCAGCAAGCTTATCGAACTCAGCCTTAAGCTCGTCCTCAGTTACCTCGATATTCTCAAGCTTTGCGATCTTTTCAAGTGCAAGTCTGAGCTTGACCTGCTTCTCAGCCTGCTCAGCATATGCCTTCTTTACAGTGTCGATAGTCTGACCTGTATACTGCATATAGAGATCAAGTGAGATGCCCTGTGGTGCAAGTCTCTGCTCCAGCTCGCTGATCATCTCGTTTACTCTGTTGTCAAACATAACCTGTGGGATCTCAGCTGTCATGTTCTCGATGACCTTATCGAATATCTTAGCCTCTACCTCAGAATCAGCGTGCTTCTCGTTAGCTTCCTCAAGCTTCTTCTTAACGTCAGCCTTGTATTCGTCAACTGTATCGAACTCTGTTGAATCCTTTACCATATCATCGTCCAGCTCAGGCATAACCTTCTTTGATATGCTCTTGAGCTTGATCTTGAATACAGCAGGTGCGCCTGCAAGTTCCTTTACCTGATACTCATCAGGGAATGTTACGTTGATGTCGAAATCCTCACCAGCGTTGTGACCAACGATCTGATCCTCAAAGCCAGGAATGAACTGACCGCTTCCAAGTGACAGTGTGAAATCCTCTGCCTTACCACCCTCGAAAGCAACATCGTCCTTGAAGCCCTCGAAGTCGATAACAACGTCATCACCGTTCTCAGCAGCTCTGTCGTCAACTGTCTCAACAGTTACATTCTTCTCTCTGAGAGCGTCAAGCTGCTTGTTGATATCCTCATCAGTTACAGGATTGACAACTTTTTCAACTTCTATACCCTTATAGTCCTTAACTTCAACCTCAGGCTTTGTGATGCAAGTTGCCTTGAGCTTTACACCGTTTTCCTTGCTGATCTCAGTTACCTCTACCTCTGGGCGAGTAACAAGTTCCAGACCGGACTCTTCAACTGCGCCGTTTACAACAGGAGCGTACAGAAGATTTACAGCGTCCTCAAAAAATACCTGCTCGCCGTATTCCTTTTCGATAAGCTTTCTAGGAGCCTTACCCTTACGGAAGCCAGGCATAGCGATATTCTTTCTTGCTTTAAGATAAGCTTTCTCTATTGCAGCCTCAAAATCCTCAGCAGAGATCTCGATCTCAAGCTCGTACTTATTGGTTTCAACATTGTTTGTAGCTTTTAAACTCATTTATTATTCCTCCATTATATAAATGTATCTTATACATTATAGCACAAATATATTGTCATTTCCAGCATTTTTTTATAAATTGTCACTTTGCACAATTTTCGTTATGTCCAATGGGTCAAAATGCAAGAAATCACTAGCTATAAGCCGATATTCCACTCCGTCACGAGTGCCGTTTATTGCATAAGCGTGGGCTCTTCCGTGAAGGTGTCCGTAAAAACACTTTTTTATGCCGTATTTATGAAGAACTTCAAGCATATCATAATTGCAGCTATTGCCGAAAAGCGGCGGATAATGCAAAAACACCACAGGCTCTAAGCCTGCCTTTTGCGCAGACTCGATAGAGAGTGCAAGTCTGCCTGCTTCCCTTGCCAGAACCTTCTGATCTGCAGGTTCACCATTATCGCTTATCCAGCCTCTCGTTCCGCATATGCCGTAGCCATTATAGCTGTAATGATTATTATGCAGGATATTTATGGTATCAAAACCGTTTTCTGCGAAAAATTTATCCATTTTGTTCTTGGTGTTCCACCAATAATCGTGATTGCCCTTGGATATTATTTTTCTGCCGTTTAGCTTATTTATGAACTCGAAGTCTTTTTTCGACTGCTCAAAATTCATTCCCCACGAGATATCACCCGGTATCACCACAGTGTCCTCAGGACGAACTTTGTTCTGCCAGTTTGTTTCAAGCTTTGTCACATAGTCAGACCAGCCACCGAATATATCCATTGGTTTATCTGTACCCAGCGACAAATGCAAGTCGGCAATGGCAAATAGGCTCACGGTTTTTCCTCCATTCCAGAAACTTCATGTATTATCCCGACCACTCATGCACATACTACTTTTGCAGCAAAAAGCTGCAGAAGGAGCGATGTACAAATGGAGAAGGATAGAATTTACGGTATCCACTGCAACGTAGACAACTGCGTTTACAACAGCAACAACTGCGAATGTACCGCAGGCAAGATCAATGTAGGCTGTACCTGCACCGACCCTAACTGCTGTGACGAAACAGAGTGCAAGACATTCAAGGCAAGAGGCTAATTCCCCTCGCCATGGTCAGTGGACATACGCTGTGCGCTGACCTCCGCCCGACAATAGTCGGACGGGTACATATCAAATACCCAGAGCTGAGTAGATGTAGTCCTTCATATCAGCCTTGTCGATCACCTTTGTGAATCTTACTTCCTTATTCTTAAGTGCAGCAAGTGAAGCAGGAACAGGTATCTTTGAAACCTCGGCAAGCTCGTCAACAAGACCGAACTCGTCAGCGTTTGTATCCTTACCGATAGCTGCAAGAACTGAGCCTGAGAACTTATATGGGCTTGCTGTTGAAGCGATAACAGTCTTTGTCTTGTCGCCTGTAGCAGCCGCATAGTCCTTGTATACCTTCACTGCAACGGCTGTGTGAGTGTCGCAAGTGTAAGAATACTCGTCATAGATCTCCTTGATGCAAGCCTTTGTCTGCTCATCGTCGCAGCAGCCTGCATAGAACTCGTCAGTGATAGCCTTCTTCACTTCGTCTGTTACCTCATATCTGCCAGTCTTGGAAAGGCTGCCGAACCACTCTCTTATCTGAGCGTCATCAGAGCCGCTAAGGTGATAGAGAAGTCTTTCAAGGTTAGAGGAAATAAGGATATCCATAGAAGGTGAGATAGTTGTATGGAACGGACGATTTCTGTCATAAATACCTGTCTTTATAAAGTCTGTGAGGACGTTATTTGCGTTTGAAGCGCAGATAAGCTTATTAACAGGAACGCCCATATGCTTTGCATAGTAGCCTGCAAGGATATTACCGAAGTTGCCTGTTGGAACAACAATATTTATCTTATCGCCAAGCTCGATCTCGCCGTCAGCAACAAGCTGAGCGTATGTAGATACATAGTAGATTATCTGTGGTGCAAGTCTGCCCCAGTTGATAGAGTTTGCAGAGGAGAACATCATGCCGTTCTCAGCAAGCTTGTCGGCAGTTTCCTTGCTTGTGAAGATTGTCTTAACACCTGTCTGAGCGTCGTCAAAGTTGCCCTTGATAGCGCAAACGCCAACGTTGCCGCCCTCCTGAGTTGTCATCTGCTTTTTCTGCATAGCTGAAACGCCGTCCTCAGGATAGAACACCAGTATCTCTGTACCCTCAACGTCCTTGAAGCCCTCGAGAGCAGCCTTGCCAGTGTCGCCTGATGTAGCAACGAGGATAACTACCTTCTTGTCAACGCCAAGCTTCTTGATAGAAGTTGTGAGCAGATATGGAAGTATCTGGAGAGCCATATCCTTAAATGCACAAGTTGGACCATGCCACAGTTCGAGCATATAAGTGCCGTCAAAAAGGTGAGCAAGCTCTGCGATATTGTCTGTGTCGAAATTCTTTGTGTTGTAAGCACCCTCTACACAGTAGCGTATCTCAGCCTCTGTGAAATCTGTGAGGTACTTTGAGAAAACGAAAAATGCTCTCTCAGCGTAGCTTTTTTCGCCAAGAGCCTTGATATCATCAAGTGTTATGGCAGGTATCTCAGACGGAACGAAAAGACCGCCGTCCTCAGAAATGCCCTGTGCTATCGCCTGTGCAGACGAAACCTTTACTTCGCTGTTTCTTGTACTTTTGTAAAACATAAACAACAACCCTTCTTGTTTTAGATGTCCGACAGGTGTCGGTTATTTACAGACCATTTGTTCAGATAACGTCTAACATTCCACGTCACGGGCGAACAGTGTTCGCCCCTACAGACACAGTTCGTTCGGCATATCCGACCCATGGTCTTTATTTCATACTTGCATCAAAAGCGTTCACATAATATCTCAGCTTTTTGACTCTGCCGTTCTCCAGCTCCACCGCCGCAACATCGAACCGACAGCACACAGGCTCTAAAATCCCCTTACAAAAAGCCTGTGCTGTCTGAACGATACGCCGCTGCTTGACCGGATCAACAGCCTCTTCAGCGGAGGTAAGAGAGCCATGCTCCCTAGTTTTGACCTCCACGAAGGCTATGATATCCGCTTTCTCTGCGATTATATCTATTTCACCGCCTCTGACGGTAAAATTCCTCTTTATTATCTCATACCCGTGTCTTACAAGAAAGCCGCAAACTGCGTCCTCCCCGATATTGCCCGCCTTTCGGCGCTGGGTATGGTCAATGCCCATTTTTCTTTGCATAATACTTTTTGAGAAAACTCATTCTATGTATACCGCATGGTCCATACTGGTCTATCATCTGATAGTGGAGCTTTGTGCCATAGCCCTTATGCTTCTCAAACCGATACTCAGGATATTGTTCAGCCATTTGCTCCATATACCTGTCCCTTGCGACCTTTGCAAGAATTGAAGCCGCCGCCACTGCCTGACTTTTGGCATCTCCCTTTACCACCGCTATGGCTGGACATTCAAGCCCCTCAGGGGTCTTGTTCCCGTCGATAAGGCAGACATCAGGCTTTGTGTCCATATCCTCCACCGCTCTTTTCATTGCAAGCATTGCGGCGTTAAGTATATTTATATCCTCTATCTCTTCCACTGTTGCGGTCTGTATAGAAAAGTCAACTGCTTTTTCCATTATCTCATCAAAAAGCTCCTCACGCTTTTTCGCTGTAAGCTTTTTGCTGTCGTTTATCCCCTCTATAACCGTGTCCTTATCAAATATCACAGCCGCTGCAAACACATCTCCTGCAAGAGGACCTCTGCCAGCTTCATCGCAGCCGCACACCACGTTATAATCTTTTCTTATCTCGTTGTCAAACTCGCTGAGCGTCATATCAATACCCCTTTGGTTTTTCAAGAGTAAGTCTGCCGAGAGTACCGTTTCTGAACTCGTCCATAACTGTAATGGCTGCCCTTTCGGTATTTATCTCTCCGCCAGAAACTAAAAAGCCACGCTTTCTGCCTATTCTTTCAAGAAGCTCAAAGCCTACCACACAGCCGATAGTTTCCTCGTCAGCAGGCTCTATATCGTCTGTTCTGATGCCATAACGTTTCTCGATAAGCTCAGGATAGTTCTCTTTCAAAAACTCAAGCAGACGACAGGCAAGATATTCCATGTCCATGATATCGTCCTTGACTGCACCTGTGAAAGCGAGCCTTTCGCCAACAAGCTTATCCTCAAACTTAGGCCACAGCACACCCGGCATATCCAAAAGTTCAAAGCCCTCGTCAAGCTTCACCCACTGTTTACCTCTTGTAACACCGGGTCTGTCCTCAACTTTTGCAAGCCTTGACCCTGCAAGTCTGTTTATAAATGACGACTTGCCAACGTTTGGTATACCCACTATCATTATTCTTATAGGTCTGCCAGACATACCCTTGGCATTCCATTTCTCAATATCGTCCTTTAAAAGCTCTTTGAGCTTTCCATAAAACTTACTTACGTTTTTGCCACTCCTACAATCTGTAGCAAGTGCTGTGATTCCCTGTTTTGCATAATAGTCGAGCCACATTGCCGTTACTTCCGGATCGGCTGAATCAGCCTTGTTGAGAAGCACAAGCCTTGGCTTTGAGCCTACGATACGCTTCATTTCAGGGTTTCTGCTTGAAAACGGGATACGAGCGTCAGTTATTTCCACAACTGCGTCCACAAGCTTTAGATTTGACGCCATTATACGGCGTGTTTTTGCCATATGTCCAGGAAACCACTGAACGTGAGATACTTCGCTCATATCTTCCTCCTTACTCTAACTCAATCTACCTTACCAACGCCCTCATCATTGCCTGCCGCAAATCGAAACAGAACCCTGCCGACTATCTCGTCATAAGGCACATATCCTATTACACGGCTGTCTGTGGAATGATTTCGGTTGTCGCCCATTACAAAGCAACATCCTGCAGGCACTTCATATTCATAAACTTCACTTTCTTTATTATAGTATCTTTCATCAAAATACTCGTCATCAAAGCTGCCGTCGCACTTAATATAGCTCTCATCAAGCACTGCTCCGTTGACCTTGACTATAGCCGACTTGTTGTCTATCTCGACCTTTTGCCCTTCTACGGCAATGATACGTTTGATTATCCTATTGTCAAGAACAGACGAGTTGACCACAACTATATCCCCCTGCTTTGGCGTATAAAGCAGTTTTGATATAACAAGAGAATCATTTTCAAAAAGAGTGTCCTGCATTGACTGTCCTTGTACATTCACTGTTCTAAACACAAAAGTAAAAACAAGCACGACCACGAACATTGCCATGACTATGATCTCAAGAAAGTCGAACAGATTATCAACAGCTCTTTTACCCTGCTTTTTCAACTTACCTTACCAAAGCTGTCAAATGGATAAAGCCTTAAAACTGCCTTACCAAGCACGTCAGACGGGTCGATAAAGCCTATCCTTCTGCTGTCTGTGGAATTATTTCTGTTATCGCCCATGACGAACAGCTTGCCCTCAGGCACGTCATACTCAAAAACATTTTCTTCCACTTCATATTTCTCATCGAAGAGATTAGTGTTATACATAGCTTCCCTGATATTGTCATTTGAAATGACCTTACCGTTTACTGTAACGGTGTTGTTATTATAATCAACGACAACCTTATCTCCACCGGTGCCGATAACACGCTTGATTATAGTTTTGCCAAGCTTTTCGCTGTTGATAACAACGATATCGCCCTTTTGGGGTGTATAATTTATGTGAGTGATTATAAGTCTGTCCTGATCCTGCAAAGTCTCACGCATAGAAGGTCCCTGAACAAGAACTATCCTGAAGAAAAAAGTAAATATCAGGATCACCATAAACATAGCGAACACAAAAGATTCAGCCCATTCAAAGACCTCGTCCATAACATTCACGGGCTGTTTTTCCTTTAGGTCGTCAGGGGCGGCTTTTTTAGCCATGTCAATATCCTCCTGAGAAACGTCGCCGAATTTTTTATTATCGTCCATAAAAGCCTCGATCCTTTATCCAAAGGCGGCAAAAGCCGTCAAATACTCATATAGATTTATTATATCAAATTTCAAAACAAATTACAAGGGGGTGAGATAAATTTCTTTTTGATATTGCCTAAAAAAACTTTGACAGATCAAAATTCATGGCAAAGTCATCATACCACGACAGATCGCAGCCTTGTTTTTCTTTGGGCTTTGCCGCAGTCTTTCTCTTTGAATCATTGTCAATCCAACCTGAGATTATGCGGTATGGGTCTGTGCAGTGCCTGCCCTTGGTAAACAGCCATTGAGATAATTTAGATATATAGCTCTCTAAAGACAGACCGACAGACCGACACCTGCTTTCAAGCTCGTTATACTGCTCTGATGTGAGCATTATATTTTTGTGTGTGCCGAAAGACCTGACGACAGACTTCGCTGTCCCTGCGTCTTTCTTTTTCTCTTTATCTATATCTTTATCTTTATCTTTGTCTTTATCTGTATCTTTGTCTATATCTATATCTGTATCTTTGTCTTTATCTATATCTATATCTTTATCAGCTTTTTTTGCTTTTTCTGAAAACCTTTTGGTTTGTGAAAAAGCTTTTGGTTTTTCTGCGGTATCATTTATACCCTGAGGTTTTTCTTCTGCATTATCTGCTGATGCAGCTGTCTGCTCAGCTTTTTCATCAGTATTCCCTGACTCATCAGACTTTTTAGGTCTGCCGCCCTTTTTACCGCACTCGCTCCTTTGAGCACACATCTCTTCCCATGCAATGCCGTCACGCTCGATAGCAGCCCTCATCATAAGAAACGCTATCTTTGCTCCGCCTGACAGCTTTGGTGTTTCTCCCCTCTTTGCATAAGCAAACAGCGCCATGACAAGCTCGCCTATCTCTTCGCTGCTGTCAAGCGCCTGAAAAATGTCCTCCCAGTCTTTGTAAATCATGAACGCTTTGTTGTCTGTGTGAAAATTCTTTGCCATTTTTATCGTCCTTTCTCTGTGAAGCAGAGGAAATTATCCCCCTCTACTTATCCAGAAAAAAAGGCGTTTTGTTGCATAAAAAATGCAACAATTGCAGAAATGTTGCCAAATTAAAATATAAATCATTTGTTTGCACAAATCAAGTACTGATATTTTGTACAATGTGACGGTGAAATGTCATGTGATTTTGCGGCAAGACAAACTATCCCAAATAATCTGTAGGGGCGAACAGTGTTCGCCCACGCTCAGAACTTGTACAAATTCAGAACTGTAGGGGACGACGCCCTACATGGTTTGTGAAAATATAACGAATGTACGAATATCATAAAATTGTCGGGCGATATATGCAGGCGAACGCTGTTCGCCCCTACCGTATATCGTGCGAACAACTCAGTCGTGGATATAAAAAAAAGAGCCGACCAAAGCCGACTCGTTTTTTATAGAAAGAATTATCTGATAGCTTCCTTGACCTTAGCTGCCTTACCAACTCTGTCACGGAGATAATAGAGCTTAGCACGGCGAACCTTACCGCTACGTACAACCTCTACCTTTTCAACTACAGGTGAATGAACAGGGAAAACTCTCTCGATTCCACAGCCGTGAGCTACTCTACGAACTGTGAATGTCTCGTGGATTCCACCGTGCTTCTTAGCGATAACTGTGCCCTCGAATACCTGGATTCTGGACTTGTCACCCTCTGTAATTCTTACGTGTACCTTTACTGTATCACCAACATTGATAACAGGTGCCTCGGATTTAAGGCTTGAATTAGAAATCTGCTTTAAAGCGTCCACTTTAAATTCCTCCTTAATATTTTCAGACATTCATTCGCTTTATAGCAGCTATCGCTGCAAAGCCAGAGGACTGCCCGCTTTAATGTCGTGCCTTTCGTTCAAAGGCGTGGCATTAACTCTCGTCGGAAGAACCGACGGTAATTCAAATGCTTTAATATTATACCACATCTCAAAACCTTTTGCAAGGATATTTATATAAAATTTTCGCCATTTGTCATGAGTATTTTTGTACGTTCTGTATAAATTTCCGATATTTCTATACCATAACGCTCACAGAACGTGTCTATGACTACGTTCACATTAAGATTGAAAGAGCTTCCGCACGGCAGCCTTAATGTCACCTCAAAGCTGTCCTCTAGCTCTTTGCTGTCAAGCACTGTGATATGTGGCTTTATATCCACAAGATTGATAGTCTTTTTCTTGGTTCGCTTTTCTATCTCTATCTTGTCAAGTGCTATGAACTTGCCGAAAAGCTCCGCCACTTCATGTACGCTCTTATCCGTTTTCAGCCTTGCCACATACTCCGCCGCTGTAATGTCGGTATGCTTATGCTCAGGCTTTGAAACGCTCACTATCTCCAGACCAACAGGCGTTTGTGCATTCATTCGCTCCAAGACCTCGCCGTATGGGATATCCTCAGTGAGAGCAAAGTCCATTATCTCTACCCTGCTGTCAGTGCCAAGTGGCAACGCCAGTGGGAACATTATATACACATGGGGATTGAAACCCTGAGTGTGCCATATTGGCAGGTGCGCCCTTTTGAACACTCGCTGAAAGGCTCTCATAAGGTCAAGATGAGAAATGTATTTCGCCCTGCCTGTTTTTGAAAATACCGCTCTGTATTCAAATCTCTCCAAACGGAGATTTACATTCTTCGGCTCAGCGTTTGCCACAGTAAACACCTCCGTATTCGCATTTTATGCCACAGCCTGAACAGCCCTCTTTGCAGTTTCGTGTAGTCACTGCCTGATGTGCTTTCTTGTTCTCACGAACGAAAAACTCATGGCTCACAAGATAATCAAGGTGCGACCACGGCGCTATCTCGTCATAAGAACGTCTGCGGTGAGCATAGAAACTTGTATCAAGCCCGCACTCCTCAAATGCTTCCTGCCACTTGTCAGCCTTGAAATGCTCGTCCCAGCCGTCAAGATAGCAACCCTTTTTCCATGCGGTGTATATCGCCTTGCCAAGACGTCTGTCACCCCTTGCAAGAACTGCTTCCAATATAGATGTATAGGATTGGTGAGTGCTAAGGCGTATCTTACGGCTTGTAAGACTTTTGAAAAGGTGTTCCTGTTTCTCTTTTATCTCCTCGGGAGTTGCCTGTGGCTCGAACTCGAACGGAGTAAAAGGCTTTGGTACGAATGTTGCAGTAGAAACTGATATCTGCACGCTCTTGCCACGCTTTTCTTTTGGTGTTTCGTAATAAAGGTCAAGGACTTTCTGTGCAAGCTTTGCGATACCCTCAACGTCCTCCAGCGTTTCCTCTGGAAGACCAAGCATGAAATAAAGCTTTACAGTGCTGTAACCGCCCTCAAAGGCAGTGCGACAGGTACGCATTATCTCGTCTTCGGTTATGTTTTTGTTTATTACGTCACGCAGACGCTGAGTGCCTGCTTCAGGTGCAAAGGTCAGACCGCTTTTTCTTACGGACTTTATTTTCTCCAAAAGTTCTTCACTGAAATTGTCTATTCGCAGCGAAGGCAGTGAAAGGTTTATCTGCTCGCCGTCGGTGTATTCCACAAGATTTTCCAAAAGCTTGTTTATCTCTGTATAGTCGCTTGTTGACAGTGACGAAAGAGAAACTTCCTCATAGCCTGTCTGCTCGCAAAGGGACTTTGTTTCGTTCTTTATGGTGTCGATGCTTTTCTCTCTGAATGGGCGGTAGATAAAGCCTGCCTGACAGAATCGACAGCCTCTTATGCACCCTCTCAGTACCTCAACCACCGCTCTGTCATGGACTATCTGAGTGAACGGCACAACAAATCCCTCTGGGTAATATACCTTATCAAAATCCTTTATAACACGCTTTTTGACCCTAGCAGGTGCCTCAGGGACGTTTGGCGTGATAGACTTCACTGTGCCGTCCTCATTGTAATCCACGTCATAGAATGACGGAACATAAACACCCTCCAGCTTTGCGGCTTCTCTTAGAAACTCCTGCTTAGTAGGCTTCAAAGGCTTCATTCTCTCGTAAAGCTCAAGAAGCTCAACGTTGACTTCCTCACCCTCGCCAAGAATGAACAGGTCGAAAAAGTCAGCCATAGGCTCAGGGTTGCAGGCACACGGACCGCCTGCGATAACAAGAGGTGTAAGCTCAGTTCTGTCCTTTGCAAGCACCGGCACACCTGCAAGGTCGAGCATTTCAAGCACATTATTATAAGAAAGCTCATACATGAGCGTAAAGCCGATGAAGTCGAAATCCTTTATAGGGTCAAGGCTCTCAAGAGCGTAAAGTGGGATATCGTTCTCACGCATAAGCTTGTTATAGTCCTCCTCAGGCATGAAAACACGCTCGCACCACCAATTTTCACGGGCATTTTTCAGACCGTAAAGTATCTTCATGCCAAGGTGTGACATACCCACCTCGTAGGTATCAGGGAAGCAGAAGGCAAAGCGCACGTCCACCTTATCCTTATCCTTTACAACGCTGCCCACCTCGCCGCCGATATACCTTGACGGACGCTGCACTTTAAGCAGCAGCTTTTCTATTTTCTTTTTTAATTCTTCCAAAGTTTTATCCTCCGATATTGAATGTCTGTACTATCTCACCGCACCAAGTAAAGCGAGAGCAATACACAAAGTGAGGTGAAACGGGCGAACACTGTTCGCCCCTACAGATACATAAGCATTTCATATCATTATACCAAAAATTTATTACAAAAGCAATAAGCAAAGTGTTAATATATGACTTCAGAGAGGACGATAAAGCAGAAAGTTGCGGCAAAAGAAACGCTCACAGTGCCGTGGAGGATCATATAAACCATTGCCGCAGCTGAGAGTAGGATAAACAGAGCCCTGAAAAGTTCGCAGACCTTGCCGTCCGCCAGCAGGGCGAATATCCTGCCGCCGTCAAAATAGCGAAAGGGCAAGAGATTAAGCGTACCCAGCAGCAGGTTCACCTGACAGAAAAAGCCACCACCATTTGCCATATATGACAGCAGGCAGAGGGCAAAATTTACTGCTGCACCACCGAAAAGCACAGCAAGATCGTGGTATTTAGACAGCTGTTTATTATCAGGGGAAATGCGGATACCGCCTCCATAGACAACAATTTCCTGCGGTGAGCTTCCGAAAGCGGTCATGAGCACGAGGTGACCCAATTCGTGGAGTGCGCAGCTCACAAGGGTCATGAGCAATTTTTCCGTTTGGGTCGCAGAACATATCGTCACGAGGGCTATAACAAAGAAAAAGCTGAATGAAATTCCATAAGTCGTATTTTTGATTTTTAGCTTAAACAAGTTCATCACCGAGATATTTATATTCGGTATTTGCTAAAATAATGTGTAGGGGCGAACACTGTTCGCCCGTCGAAGAAATAAACCCTGATTATTACGCTGTTTGGCAAACGTAAAAAACTCCCCTACAGTTCTGAATTTGTACAAGTTCTGAGCACGGGCGAACGCTGTTCGCCCCTACAGATTATTCGGGAAAGGTTCTACTGCCGCAAAATCGCTACGCTCTTTGCTGGTGCTTTGTTTGAGTTATAGAAAAAGCGGTGTGAGTTTTATTTCTCGACACCGCTTTGATTATTATTTAGTTTGGTAGTTTCATTTCTGCACCCCTCTGCACTACATAGCAGAACAAACAAAGTGCATACATTTACCTCGTACTGAAGAGCCACAAGGGTCAGCTATGCCAATTCCTCATTCCTCACTCCTCACTTAAACTTGCCTACAGCATCTTCCTCAAATACTGTCCCGTATAAGACCTGTCGCAAGCCGCAATTTCCTCAGGCGTGCCTGTGCAGACGATAGTTCCGCCGCCGTCGCCACCCTCAGGTCCTAAGTCTATGATATGATCTGCGGTCTTTATGACGTCAAGATTATGCTCGATAACAAGCACTGTGTTTCCGCCGTCTGCAAGCTTCTGCAATACCTCTATAAGCTTATGCACGTCCGCAGTGTGAAGTCCTGTAGTCGGCTCGTCTAGGATATATATAGTTCTGCCTGTGGCTCTCTTTGAAAGCTCTGTGGCAAGCTTGACTCTCTGCGCTTCACCGCCTGAAAGGGTGGTCGCTGCCTGTCCTATCTTCACATAGCCAAGACCAACTTCATACAGTGTTTCAAGCTTACGGCTTATTTTAGGGATAGCACTGAAAAACTCAACGCCCTCCTCTACTGTCATTTCAAGCACGTCATAAATGTTCTTGCCCTTATATCTAACTTCCAGCGTTTCACGGTTGTATCTCATACCACCGCAGACTTCGCATGGCACATACACGTCAGGCAAAAAGTGCATTTCTATCTTGATTATTCCGTCGCCCTCGCAGGCTTCACATCTTCCGCCTTTGACGTTGAATGAGAAACGTCCTGCACCGTAGCCTTTCATCTTTGCGTCAGCAGTCTGTGCGAAAAGCTCTCTGATATCCGTGAAAACGCCTGTATAAGTGGCAGGGTTAGACCTTGGCGTTCTGCCTATTGGCGACTGGTCGATATCAATGACCTTATCAAGATGCTCTATCCCCTGCATTTCCTTGAATGCTCCAGAGCGTATCTTCGCACGGTTGAGCCTGCCTGCAAGTTCCTTATAGATTATCTCGTTCACAAGTGATGATTTGCCTGAGCCTGACACACCTGTTACGCAGGTGAAAGTGCCGAGAGGTATCTCAACATCTATGTTTTTCAGATTGTTCTGTGTTGCACCGATGACTTTCAGATACTTGCCGTTGCCCTGTCTGCGTGTTTCAGGGACAGGTATTTTCTTTGCACCGCTGAGATACTGTCCTGTAATAGAACGCTTGCACTTCATTATATCATCAACAGTTCCTGCGCAGACTATCTCACCGCCGTGAATGCCTGCTCCTGGTCCAACGTCAACCACGAAATCTGCCGCACGCATTGTGTCCTCGTCATGCTCTACCACTATGAGGGTGTTGCCAAGGTCACGAAGTCTTTTCAGCGTTGCGATAAGCTTGTCATTGTCACGCTGGTGCAGACCGATAGACGGCTCGTCAAGGATATACAGCACACCCACAAGTGATGAGCCTATCTGCGTTGCAAGCCTTATACGCTGGCTCTCACCGCCTGAGAGAGTACCTGCGGAACGTGACAGGGTGAGATATTCAAGTCCCACGCTTTTGAGAAAGCCAAGACGTGACTTTATCTCTTTTATTATCTGCTCACCGATAAGCTTGTCACGGTCGCTTATCTCAAGGTTTTCAAAAAACTCCAGTGCCTTTGCCACCGACTTGTGACAAAGCTCTGCGATATTTATTCCACCAACTGTAACGCTCAGGCTTTCTTTTTTAAGCCTTTCACCGTGGCAGGCAGGACACTTTTCATCGCTCATATAAGCTTCTATATCAGCCTTTGCCCAATCGCTGTTGGATTCCTTGTAACGTCTTTCAAGGTTTGGTATAACGCCCTCAAATTCAGCCTGATAGTCAGCCTTATAGAACTTATTGCCACGCTTTAGGTGAAGCTTCTGACCCTGCGTGCCGTAAAGGAAAATGTCTATAGCGTCCTTGTCGAGGTTTTTCACAGGCTCGTCAAGGGATATGCCGTAGGTCTCAGAAATGGCGTTGAAATACATCATGGCGATAGAGCCTTCTTCAAGGCTGTTCCAGCCACTGGCTTTGATTGCGCCCTGTCTTATGGAAAGGTCTTTGTTAGGGATAATAAGCTCAGGGTCTATCTTCTTGAACACGCCAAGACCAGTACACTTTTCGCAAGCACCGAAAGGATTGTTGAATGAGAACATTCTCGGTGTCAGCTCGTCAATGGATACACCATGCTCAGGGCAGGCATAATTCTGTGAGAAAAGCATTTCCTCTCCGCCGATAACGTCAACCCCTACAAGTCCCCCTGTAAGCGAAGAAACAGTTTCAATACTGTCGGTAAGACGGGACTTTATGCCCTCTTTGATAACAAGTCGGTCAACGACTATCTCGATAGTGTGCTTTTTATTTTTCTCTATTTTTATCTCTTCCGAAAGGTCATAGGTTATGCCGTCGATACGCACTCTCACATAGCCCGACTTTCTTGCACGGTCAAGCTCTTTTGTATGCTCGCCCTTACGTCCTCTGACGATAGGCGCTAAAAGCTGAATCTTTGTACCCTCGTCAAGCTCCATTATCTTATCCACGATCTGATCCACTGTCTGCTGACATATCTCTCTTCCGCAGACAGGACAGTGCGGCACGCCTATACGAGCGTAAAGCAGTCTGAGATAGTCGTATATCTCGGTGACTGTTCCAACAGTTGAACGTGGGTTTTTGGAGGTAGTCTTTTGGTCTATGGATATAGCAGGGGAAAGCCCCTCTATGCTGTCAACATCAGGCTTATCCATTTGACCCAAAAACATTCTCGCATAAGATGACAGCGACTCAACATAACGTCTTTGTCCGTCAGCGTATATGGTATCGAATGCAAGAGAAGATTTACCCGAACCCGAAAGACCTGTCATAACAACAAGCTTATCTCTCGGTATGGTAACATCAACATTTTTGAGATTATGCTCTCTTGCACCTTTTATAACTATCTCGTTAATTGGCATTGGTATTCTTTACTCTCCTTATTGGTATTGAAAAATCACATATTGATATGCAGGCGGGCGAAGGGTGTTCGCCCCTACATTTTCTCACTAATTATCATTTAGACCAAAATCTTTGGTCAGAAGTTTATTTTTCCACAAGGCTTCACAATTCAGTATTTTCTCTTTGGACTCATTCATTGAAAATATCTGAAGAATGGAAAACTGAAAATCTTTGTAGCTATCTAATGATATGGCAAGATAATCTCTTATACCGCTGTTTCCGCCGTGAAAAGTTTTTACATACTCTTTCCACCTGCCGAAAAGTCCGTCAGAACCTGTGGAAGAGCCTATATATTGCTTGCCTGTTTTTCGGTCAGCGATAAGATAAACAGCTTTTACAGCACTCAGGGCTGAGATGTATTTATCATAGACATTAGGCTTTTCAACAATATCTTTAAGCTGTCCAAAGCTCAATATCAAGTTATCATAGCCCACAAAATCTTGTGAGTTCACAGCTATTATTTTCTTAGGGTTTGTGGCTTTTTGGTGCCATGCAACTGCGGCGTTGCCCCAATCTATGACTAATCTTCCCTGATAATCCGAAAGAAAATCGTTTGCTTCTAGGTCATATTGATAAACATTTCTTTCAAACATCTCAGGCACAGGAAAACCTGTGGGCATATTATCAGGCGTGGCAGGGTGTTTGCCTTTTACTGTATAAGCCCCGAAAAATCTAGTACCTCTGCCCTTTTCGCCAATGAAAACCAGCCAATATTTAAAGCCGTCAGAAAAACGCTCCGCTTGCAGGCGTGTATACTGTTCAATGCTCTCAGAGCCGTTTTCATAGCATTTTGCAAATGCTATGTCGCCGACAGAGTGCCTTATAAGCACTGCTTCGTCAGGGTCGATACCGCCAAGCTTCATCAAATCGGATAAATAAAGCTCTGTCATTTCTTCTCACCCTTTAACTCCGCAATTTTATCACGCAAGAATGCGGCGTGCTCAAATTCAAGCAGCTTTGCCGCCTCTTTCATTTCCTTGGTGAGCTTTTCTATGAGCTTTGCAGTTTCCTGCTTTGAAAGCTTTGTTTTCTGCCTTGCTTCGTATTCCACCTCTTCCTTGGTGGATATCTCTATTACATCTCTTATATCCTTGACGATAGTTTTCGGAACTATGCCGTGTTCTTTGTTGAACTTCATCTGTATTGCACGTCGGCGTTCTGTTTCGGTGATAGCCTTTTCCATTGAGCGTGTTACCGTGTCGGCATACATTATTACCTTGCCCTCAGCGTTTCGTGCGGCTCTGCCAATGGTCTGTATAAGTGCGCTTTCAGAACGCAGGAAGCCCTCTTTATCAGCATCAAGTATAGCCACAAGAGTTACCTCAGGCAGGTCAAGACCCTCACGCAAAAGGTTGATACCAACGAGCACATCAAACTCGCCCAGTCGCAGGTCACGGATTATCTCCATACGCTCGATAGTGTCGATATCGTGGTGCATATATCTCACCTTTACGTCAAAGCTCTTGAGATAATTTGTGAGATCCTCAGCCATTTTCTTTGTAAGAGTAGTAACAAGCACACGCTGATTTTTAGCGGTACGCATATTTATCTCGCTGAGCAAATCCTCTATCTGACCCTCAGTCGGCTTTACGATTATCTCAGGGTCAAGCAGACCTGTCGGTCTTATTACCTGCTCAACTATCTGCTGTGACCTTTCCTGCTCAATAGGTCCTGGGGTAGCTGACACGAAAACCGCCTGATTGATATGAGAATAGAACTCATCAAAGGTCAGCGGTCTGTTGTCCATTGCTGACGGTAGGCGAAAGCCATAGTCAACAAGGGTCTGTTTTCTTGCTCTGTCGCCTGCATACATACCTCTTACCTGCGGCAGAGAAACGTGTGACTCGTCCACGAAAAGCACAAAATCCTCAGGTAGGAAGTCAAGCAAAGTGAACGGCGTAGAGCCTGCGGGACGTCTTGCAAGCACACGGGAATAGTTCTCGATACCGCTGCAAAAGCCTATCTCTTCCAACATCTCAATATCATAGTTGGTGCGCTGTGCGATACGCTGAGCTTCGATAAGCATATCGTTGTCTTTGAAATACTTGATACGCTCGTCAAGCTCCTGCTTTATCTCCTCGATAGCGTCATGCATTTTATCACGGCTGACAATATAATGGGAAGCAGGGAAAATTGCAGCGTGAGCAAGTGAGCAAAGCACCTCGCCAGTCACTACGTTTATTTCAGTGATACGGTCTATCTCATCTCCGAAGAACTCCACTCTTATGGCAGTGTCTGTAGAATTTGCAGGGAATATCTCCACCACATCTCCCCTGACACGAAACTTGGTTCTCACGAAATTTATATCGTTACGCTCATACTGGATACCCACAAGGTCAGCGATAAGTCTGTCACGGGATTTCTCCATACCACGACGTATAGACACCACCATGGACTTATACTCCTCAGGGTCACCAAGGGAGTAGATACAAGAAACGCTGGCGACGATGATAACGTCACGGCGTTCGGCGATAGCGGATGTAGCGGAATGGCGGAGCTTATCTATCTCGTCATTAACGGAGCTGTCCTTTTCGATATAAACGTCCTTGCTAGGCACATAGGCTTCAGGCTGATAATAGTCATAGTAGGACACGAAATATTCCACGGCATTGTTCGGAAAAAACTCCTTGAACTCAGAGCAAAGCTGAGCGGCAAGTATCTTATTATGGGCAAGCACGAGCGTTGGACGGTTTATCCTAGCAATAACGTTTGCCATAGTAAAGGTCTTGCCGGAACCAGTAACGCCCATAAGGGTCTGCTCTCTCATGCCGCTTTCGATACCCTTTACCAGAGCGTCCACCGCCTCAGGCTGGTCGCCCGATAGCTTATAATCTGAAACAAGCTGAAACTTATCCATAAATGCCTCCTCAATCGAACAGTTGTTTTAATCATTATATTACATTTATTTTTAATTGTAAAGGCTTTTTTATCAATATTTTTTGAATTTGCGTATATGTACGATTTTTCGGACTGGTATTGTTACTCAACCTGCGGTATCAGCTCGATGTATGTGTAGGGGCGAACACCGTTCGCCCGTCGAAGAAACAAACCCACGGTAACAACAAGGTTCGGCAGCAAAAAATTCTCCCCGACAATTCTGAATTTACAGCAAATCCTGAACACGGGCGAACACTGTTCGCCCCTACAGATTGTTCTGGAGAGGTTCTTCTGCCGCAAAATCGCTACGCTCGATGCTTGTCCACATCTCTGTTCAGCTTTGCCCATTCCTCATTCCTCACTCCTCACTTAATACCGCTCCCCCCTTGCATTCTCCCACACTTTAGGTTATAATATCACTATAGTAATAATTTCAGGAGGACGTAACATGAATAGATCATATGACGAATACAACTACACCCTCTCAAAGCGTGAACTGGAAGAGCTTAAATTCTTATTCATCTCTGATGATGTGGACTACAACGACACTGACAGCAATGGGCTTACTTTCCTGCTCACTGCAATCGAAAGTGCTGACTTTGTTGAGCAGGACGGCGTTCTCAAGCCCGACAAACGAAGTGTTGATTTCATCAAATGGCTCATCGCTCAAGGCTCAGATGTGAACTTCCCTGCTGACAAAAAGCCTTTACAATATGCTATCAAATGTGAAGAGGAGATATCTCGCCGTAAAGGCAAAGCCTGCGATATGTCAGAAATTCTTCTGCTTCTCCGTGAAAGCGGTGCTGACAGCACCGGTCTTGACGAGCTTATTGACGGAGGATTCTCCGCTCGTGTGAAGCTCTGAGGTATGGCATGAGAGAATTTATAATAAATCAGAATGACGCAGGTCAGCGTGTTGACAAGTTTCTCACAAAGGCTGTGCCGAAGCTGCCTAAAAATCTGCTGTACAAATATCTGCGTCTAAAACGTATCAAGGTCAACGGCAAACGCTGTGAGATATCCACACGGCTTGCTTACGGTGACGTTATGCAGCTTTACATCAATGACGAATTTTTCGAGGGCGAAGTTGCTGACAGACCTGCTTTTCTCAGTGCGCCAACGTCTTTGAATATTATTTACGAGGACGAGAATATTATCCTCTGCGACAAAAAGTGCGGACTTGTGGTACATGAGGACGAAAGTGGTTCGGCGGACACACTCATAAACAGGATACAGCACTATCTTTATGAAAAGGGTGAATATCGTCCTGAGGAGGAGCTGTCTTTTGCTCCTGCCCTTTGCAACAGGATAGACCGCAACACAGGGGGCATTGTAATATGTGCGAAAAATGCTGAAAGCCTGCGTGTGCTTAATCAGAAAGTTAAAGACAGAGAGCTTGAAAAGCTTTATCTTTGCGTGACCGTTGGCATACCAAAGGAAAAGTCTGCACGGCTCACGGCTTATCATCAGAAAGATGAAACCACAAAAACTGTCAAGGTGTCTGACAAGAAATTTGAGGGCAGCCGCACCATGATAACCTCTTATCGTGTGCTTGCGGAAAACAAGGCTGATGATCTTGCACTTCTTGAAGTTGACCTTGTCACAGGCAGGACCCACCAGATAAGGGCGCATCTTGCACACATCGGCTATCCACTTCTCGGTGACGGCAAATACGGAATAAATAAAGTCAATCGTGCATACAATGTGAAAACGCAGGCACTTTATTCGTACAAGCTTACATTCAAATTCACCACTGACGCAGGTATACTTGAATATCTAAACGGCAAGAGCTTTCAGGTTAAAAACGTATGGTTTTGCGAAAAATTCTTCGGATATAAGCTCTGATATTTCGTTAAATCGCACTATTTCGACACTGTAGATTTGTCATATACGACAAAATAATATAATTTTCGTGCAAATTTTGTGTAAATTGTTCAAAAGTGCTTGCAAATGTATATAAAATATGTTATAATTATTTAGTCAAATTTAACGGCTGTACTATATATACAGAAAATGACAGATATATTTTATAGATTTGGAGGAACAAAGGTATGACAGGAGATCTGCATTGTCACACAACGCTGTCTGACGGCTCGCTTGGTATAGAAGAGGTCATTGTTCAGGCAAAAAGAATGGGACTTGACTTTCTTGCGATAACAGACCATGACACTCTTTCATCATCAAACAGAGCGCAAATACTTGGCGAACGTTATGGGGTCAAGGTCATTCCTGCGGTAGAACTTTCCGCATGGGACAAGAAGCGCAATTCAAAAGTACACATTCTTTGCTATGCACCGCAGAAACCTGACAGGCTGGAAGGTCTTTGCCTGAAGTCATGCCAGATAAGAAAAGACTGTGCAAAGGAAATGATAGAAAATGTAATGGCAAGATATCCTATCCCTGCCGACGCTGTACTGCACTACACAAAAAGCTCAAAGAGCATTTTTAAACAGCATATCATGAGAGCATTGGTAAATTACGGCTATGCCACTGAGCTTTACGGCTCTGTGAACGACAAGCTTTTTGCATATCCAAACGGCGAATGTCTTGTGACCCGTGAATATCCTGACGTAAACTTTGTGCTTGACCTTATACACTCCGCAAAGGGCATTGCTGTTATGGCACACCCTGTTATGTTCAACAACACCGAGCTGCTACTTGAGCTTATCGAGGCAGGCAAACTTGACGGAATTGAAGCTTATCATTACTCTGCTACTCCAACTCAACAGCAGAAGCTTGTGGATATCGCAAAGGAACATGACCTGATAGTGACTGGTGGCTCAGATTTCCACGGTCTGTATAATGAGACTATGACACATATCGGAAGCATGACCACTGAAAAGGAAAATCTTGATAAGCTTTTCAAGCTCATTCATATAAATTCACAAAAAGCTAACAAAGCGGCTGTGAAAACGGAGAAATAATATGGTATAATAAAGGGACATTATCATGCGGTAATGTTCCTTTAATGCGTAACAAAGCCTAGTTTGGCTGTAATAGAGAGGACTGTATAAAATGAACGTAATGGAAGAATCCCTACAGAAACACAGAGAATGGAAAGGCAAGATAGAGGTCTGCTCAAGAGCAAAGGTAAACAATGCAAAAGACCTGACGCTGGCTTACACACCAGGCGTTGCTCAGCCTTGCCTTGAGATACAGAAAGATCCTGACCTTTCATATGAGCTTACAAGACGTGCAAATCTTGTGGCTGTTATCACAGACGGCTCTGCTGTGCTTGGTCTTGGCAATATTGGCGGTCTGGCAGGTATGCCTGTTATGGAGGGCAAGTGTGCACTTTTCAAGGAGTTCGCAGACGTTGACGCTTTTCCACTTTGCATAAAGTCCAATGACGTTGACGAAATAGTAAACACCATCGCTATGATATCAGACAGTTTCGGTGGTATAAATCTTGAAGATATCGCCGCTCCAAGGTGCTTTGAGATAGAGGCTAAGCTTAAAGAAAAAGTTGATATCCCTGTTTTCCATGACGATCAGCACGGAACTGCTATCGTTGTTGGTGCGGCACTTATGAATGCCTGCAAGGTGGCTAACAAGAAAATTAGCGACATCACACTGGTAATTAACGGTGCAGGTGCAGCTGGCTGTGCTATCGGAAAGCTGCTACTTTCTCTCGGTATTGGCAATCTTATCATGGTAGACCGTGAGGGCATAATCTGCGAGGGCGACAATTATCTTAACGAGGCTCACGCTGAAATGGCAAAGGTAACAAACAAGAACAAGCTCCATGGCTCTCTTGCCGACGCACTTAAGGGTGCAGACGCTTTCGTAGGTGTTTCCAAGCCAAAGCTTGTGACCGCTGAAATGGTTAAATCCATGAACGACAAGCCTATACTTTTCGCAATGGCTAACCCGACTCCTGAGATAATGCCTGACGAAGCAAAGGCGGCAGGTGCGTTTATCGTTGGCACAGGACGTTCAGACTTCCCTAACCAGATAAACAACGTTATCGCTTTCCCCGGAATTTTCAAGGGTGCGCTTGCAGTAAGGGCTTCTGACATCAACGAGGAAATGAAAATGGCTGCGGCAAAGGCTATCGCAGGCTGTGTGCCTGAGGACAAGCTCAATGCGGAATTTATACTGCCGAACTCTTTTGACAGATCTGTGCCGGTCGCTGTGGCTGAGGCTGTGGCAAAGGCTGCAAGAGAAACAGGCGTAGCAAGGATATAGGAGGTTTTTCAAATGGCAACGATAAGCTACACTCCAAAGGGAGTATGTTCAAGAAAAATTGATATCGAGGTCGAGGACGGTATCGTAAAGAAAGTGCATTTCACAGGCGGCTGTAACGGCAACACACAGGGTGTATCAAAGCTTGTTGAGGGCATGAAGGTTCAAGACGTTATTGACAGACTTGAGGGCATCGACTGCAACGGACGTGGCACATCATGTCCTGCTCAGCTTGCTGAGGCTTTGAAGTCTGCACTCTAAGCTTTCGTACTTGGACATTATACGGATATAAAAAAACGGGCGAACACTGTTCGCCCCTACAGAAAAAAATACACGGACTGCATTTTGTGTGCAGTCCGTTTTTTTGTACATATTCTAATTTTCTGTCGCTGTGCTTTGAGTGAAACTCATTGAAACAAATCCCGTACCAGTTACCGTAATATCGGTATGATTACCGTCAGACCACTGCTCTGCACTGTTAATGCCGTTCGTTCGATAGAATTGAATGTCATATTGATTTTTCTCGGCAGAATTCACTTTCAAAGTTGCAGTGGCTATGCCAGAACTGTCCTTTGAAATAGTCAGAACATAAGTATTCTTAAACCATGGGCTGATATCAACATAGTTCGTATTCCAAGTCAGGGTGACAGTACCCTCGCCACTGCCTGACAGGCGGTAGTTGAAGCCGTCAAGATCTTTAGGCGAGGTAGCATTGTCGATGAATGTGCCTGTCCATGTTGCTGATGTGTTATTATTTATATAGATAACGCCAAGCTTTGCGGAGAGCGGTTTCAACTCTGCCTGATTTGTAGGAGTGGCTGTCACTCTCATGTATATGTCAGACTTTGTGAGCTGTGACTTATCAAAAGTCAGCACAAATTCATGCTTGTTGAAATCGTCAGCCATAAGTTTCAGAAGTGAAAACTCTATTTTTGAATTGCTTCCAAAAGTCTTATTTTCACCGTTATATTCAACTGAGTATTTTGCAGTGTTTTCTCCGGTAACAGCATTTCCGTCGCTGTCCACAAGCTCGACTGTCAAAGTGTAGGTGATATCCTTGTCATTATGCTTTATCAATGTTTGCGGATAGTTGCACACATTGACTGTCACACAAGGCGAGTTTTCCATACTGCTAAAAGTTATCGTCCTTGGAAGATCATTTTCATCTGTTGTAAGATAATTAGATGAAAACAGCATACCAGCTCCCTTTTGTGTGGACACAACTCGCTTTACACTTGAAACGCTGGTATAAGCCGCCAGGACGCCAATAGTACTGAGTGCGGCTGCCGCAAAAGCTATCCATATTGCAAGCCACGATCTTTTAAGCTTTTTTATAAATTGGTCTTTCATAACAGCCACCCTCCTCTCTATTTTGTGATTTATTACTTTCTCTGAACTGTCAGGTAGACCATATCAGTTTCTTTATTGTTTTGGACTTTATCATTCCATTTTACTCTGATTATAAAATAATCGCAAAACGGATCTTTATTGTCAATTACCGTCAGTGTATCCGATTGCCAATAAAGTGCCTCGGCATTTTTCTGAACATTGCCGTAGCTGTCATAGGACTTTTCGTGAAGTGTGCTGTTAGCAAGTATCTCCGAGCCTTGCTGATTGAGATAACGTCCCGAGATCTTATTGCCGTCTATTTTGTAATAAAACGTTTTATTCTCTTCATCTGAAACATAAACGACAGCTTCAGATTTTTCAGTTTCACTGACGCTTTTCGCACGGTATATCTCATACTCAAAAGGGATATTCGTTGTATGTGCAAGCTGTATTTGATATTGTTGCACGTCTGCCCCGCCTATGCCGAAAACAAAGTCTTTATAACTGCCGTTCTCAACGTCTATATCTGCCATTTCAAGATTTGCCACAGATTCTTTGTTTCCTGCGGTGATATAAAGCTGAGTAGGGGCATTTATTTTTGTTGTAAGAGCAATAGAACGTTTGTGAGTAATCCACGCATAAACAGGCAGTGCCACAAGCAGTACCACCGAAATGGATACTGCTATGACTAGCTGTAGCTTCTTCTTTTTTTCTAATTTTCTGAATTTTCCAAAAATGCTTTTTGTCATAATTTTCTCCTGAAAATGCCTGCTTATTATGAATTTATAAAGCCTGTTTCTATTTTTGCGTTTGTATAAACAACATAGTCGCTTGAGGTAGTTCCATTAACAACTGAGTTGTTGTCATTAAGCAATACCGCGGTAAGCTCAACTCTGTAGTTCGCATAGGTAAGTCCCTGCTCCTCAAAAGCCTTGCCTGTTTTTACTGTAAATTTCGTAACGGCTGTGTTTTGTTCTTCGCCATTATAGTCAGTGGTAAAAACGCACTCCTTGCCATTCAGACCACTGCTTGATGTGGCGTTTTCCAAAGTAAAGCTACCGAGATATTTGCTAATATCGTTTGTCTGCTTATAATCGCCACTATTGTCCTTAACATACAACCTCATTGTATACTGTATTTTTTTGCCACTGTCCTTTGTTGATCGGCTCAAAGCAGACAGATCATAGATAGCATTTGCTGTTATTGCCATTTCTTCTGTAGTCATATCTTTGGCATTGATACCAAGCTGAGAAAATGGTGAATCCTTCGACTCAAGAACCGTTGACTCTGCAACGTTATAGTTTAGCTGTGCCACCGTCATTGCCTTTCTATAGTAGCGTCTGGCAGGCATATCTCCACTTTCAGAGATAGAGCTGTTCTCAATATTGTTCTGGCTATATGCAACATATGACGACGCATTTACGCCTATACCAGTTTTTGTATCCCCGTCCTTACGCTCTGGAAACTGATCTATGATCCCTGCAGTACCATAAGTTAAGCTGATATCAGCCTTGACAGTTATAGAGCCATTTGTGTCACTATTGATATAATCGTAAACCGAATCGGGATACATCAGCATATAGCTGTCTTTAGCTTCTGAAAGTGTCTCAGTCTTGCTTATTTTTGCGTTTGATAACTCTGTGTCTGAACTGTTTAAAATGCTGTAATCAACATTCACCGAAGTTCCTGCAATGATCTTTGCATTAGCTCCCGCATCTTTTTCATCAAAGCTCTTCATAGAGAATTTAAAAGCCTGATACATATTGAAATCGTCACTCTTATAGCCATTAAATGTATCTCTAAGGCTCCGATCAATGCTTATCTTTGAAGTCATTGTGGCATGGATAAAGTTATTTGACGCTGTTATCTCCTCTGGGTCATGAGCCGTCACACTTACTAGCTGTGTAAAAAAGTTTGCAATAACATATGCGCCAGTGTCATTATTTGTCACTTGGACAAGGTTTGTAGGAATATTGCCATTGAGCTTTCTTGGCTTATTACCGCTATAATAATTCACAAAGTTCTTGATGACTTTTTTTGTGCTTCCCGTTTCCGGAATATTGATAGTGAGATAATAGTTCTCGCTTATTATCATTTCGTCATTATCATTTTTTGGTGTATCACTATTCGCTGAAACAGTTATCTTATAAGTGCCTGTTTCAGCCTCCCCAGCAGGTCTATAATACTTGCCGTCGCTTGTTTTTACAGTAGCTGTAGCTTCATCATCTGCCTCAACAAGTGTTCCGTCAGATGATTCTTTAGCTGTTACCGACGCATATCTTAACAGTACATCATTCATTGTAACCGGTTTAAAGCCACTTATATTTGTCAAGTCAAGCTCACCGGTTGTTTTATTAAACTTAGCATCACTTGCGGTAGAATGATAAGTCTTGTCATTGTTATTTGCATCAACAAGAGTTAGCTTTGTATCATCGGTAAGCACACCACTGTCAGTGGCATTATCACCAATAAGATAAAGCTTTTTGTCAAAGCTCCAAAGCAGACTATCACCGTTATTGAGCATTTTTTCCCATTCGTTAGCGGATTTGTAATAGGAATACTTAAAATAAGTAGTAACAGGTGCATCAAAGCTCTCAAAAGCAAGCTTTGTTTTATCCGTATAGTGAGAATGGTTATAGTCTGTGCCTGAGATAACGTAAGATTGGAAGCTGAAATCAAGCACCTTTCTTACAAAAACAGGAATATGAAGTCTAAGAGCAGTTTTGTCACTTCCCGTTGGGTCGATATAATCAAGAGTAATGACAGTAAATCTGTTTGTACCGTCATTGTCATACTGACCGTCTGTGACCTTGAAATATCCTGTCTTGCTGTTAAACGTAAGAGTGCTTTTGTCTGATTTTTTCAAAACGTCGTTATCATACACATAAGTTGCTGTGCTTACATTCATAAGATCTGTTGTTTTCAGCTTATTTGAACTGCTGTCGCAAACATCACAATTTGTCAGAACTGAGATATACTTTGCGAGCATTTGTGTGATATTCAACGATGAGTTATCATCTATAAGCAAAACTGGAAGATCGTTCAGCTCCTGAACATCAAGCTCAGAGGCCTGACGAAATGTTGTAAGCTTTGAATTAGCCAAATTCTCTGCATATGTCTTTATGGTACTGTTTATGCCATAGGATTTTGTCTTTGTGCCATTCGTATAAGAAGCAGCGTCACTGATGATAGTCTGCATATTTCCGCCAACAAGATCGCCTGTGAAAATTTTATCTCCAATGGTTCTGCTTGGGTTTATATTGACATAAGGTGAATAGATATCAACGTGCGTGCCGCTTCCCTCGCCGATATTTTTGGTATTGTCCTGAGTACCGTTGTAGTCGGAGTGAACTGCGGTGAAGCTGGCAGGTATCTGTGAAGCATTATACTGTATATCAGGTAAACAATCCGTGTTATTTACCGATACTCCAATAAATTTATATGATAGATTTTTATCATAGTTCCAACCTATCAAGTTAGAAACAGATACGCTGTTGTTGCCTCTTACATAGCCTAATTTATTTATGAGAATATCATAAGCATATGTATTGCCGCCGTCGTTATGACCGATCACGCCGCCTACACCTGCACCATTGGACTTATCTTCTGCTGAAAGAGTAACATTGTTGACTTCACAATCAGATATCTTCAGATCACCATTAGCTTTTATACCAACATAACCTCCGATACCTGCATCACCAGTTTTAGCAATTGGTATACCTATCGTTGCATTTTTTACAGCAGACTTTGATAAGGTCGCAGCCGCATTCTGTGTGCCGACCATTCCGCCTGAACTTGTATAGCCATAAACACCGCAAGCTGATGTTTCAGATGTTCCTCCATAGTAACAGTCTTTGATAGACAACTGGTTTTTGTTTATTCCAACGAATCCACCGGCATTACTACCATAAACATCGACGCTGACGCTTGTATTTGTTATTGTGCATGCTCCGTTAGACAGTCCTATAAGACCGCCCTCGTTCATTGTCTGGGTTGCAAGGGGTTTATTGTCTTTTTTTGAACCGATAAAGCTGTCTTCATTATAGGCTGTAAGCTGAACATTGCTTATTGTCGTTTTTATATTTGCAGAACCTGCGATTCCACCTACGCCAAACCAAGTTTTTGTGCCTTTATCAAGATTAGCAAATTCAACTTTATTAATTTTTATCTTAGAATCCTTAACAGCGAATTCGTTGCCTTTCTGAGAATTTCCCACAAGACCGCCTGTTTCAAATCCGCCATACACATAAACGCCACTGTTTTCAGACTTAACGTTACTTATATTGATATCATTTGTTGACTTTCCTATAAGTCCTCCCACAGTATATGCGCCATATATTTCAAGATCAGTCAATGTTATTCCGATAAACGTGCAAGAACTCTGTACTCCGCCAACAATACCACCTGTAGAAAGGTCTTCATTAACATACGATTGTCCATCGTTGTTATACGTCTTAACGCTGATCTTGCCGGAAAGCTTAAGGTCATTTACAGTTAAAGCATACGTTGAACAGTTTATCAACCCAACTCCTTTTACGGAGGCAAATGCGGTACGATATTTATAGTTATCCACATCTTGGAATTCAATAGTGCTACCGCTCTTGTTATCCGTTATTTTCACAGCATAGGCTTTTATATCTGTATCGAGCTTTATAGTCTGATTATTTCCCTCGATAGCTGTCAAAGACAAAGTATAATCACATTTAATGTCGCCCAAGTTACTATTTGTTGCATCAAACAACTGATTTATACCACGAAAACCGGTTCCGGTGAGGTCATAGGTTCCATTTCCTGTGAGTTCAACAGTAAAGTTCTTATTTAATTCGTGTGCCCACTTTGCTTCATAAAGACCTTTTTCACTTGGCTTTGTATATTTTTTTAGCATTACAGAATTTTTCTTTTCATATTCCCTGCTTGTAGCCTTTTCAAGTCTTTGATAATCTGAGATCGCAGTTTTGTAATCTTTATCATCAGAAGTCAATGTAGCTGTGCCAACTTTTGAATAGTCTGCATTTCGAGTAAAAGTATAATGACCATAGTCGCAAGTATTTTTATTACGGTCTGTATATCCCATACCGGACTGTGATATGATAGACAGCATAAACAACGCCTGTGCATTAAGCACTTCAATGGTATTGGTCGTGCCGGCAATAACATTTAATTTCTCATCATCACTTAGCTCACTCTTAAACTGCGTGATGAGATAATTTTTCCTGCCATTGTTAAGGTTAGTTGACTTACCAAACGTTGTTCCCTCTTCGATAGCAAAGCCGTTTACAACTCTGCCTATATATGGATTGATAAAAAGATTGGTATATACGTCTTCACCCACTGCCTCAGTATTGTTGGTTGTAAGCGCACTATCTTTGGCAACGTTGCCCATATTTCTGAAAATAACGCCGCCGTAAACTATGGCACCAACATATCCGCCTGCAGTAATGAGATGTTGTTTGCTGTTATCGTTATTTGCAAATTTTATAGTAGGATTTGTTACCTTGACATTATCAATGATATTATCTCCACCGAACACAACGCCCATAACACCGCCATAATACTCCGTCTTTCCGGTACTATAGTTTAATTTATTATTATTGTTTTTTGAAAGCGTTACTTCATTGGTATATACTATATTGATATCTTTTACAACACTTCCGCTGCTGAATCTGATGAGCGGGCTTGCAGAATTATTGGTGATAGTTGGATATGTTCCGTCGGATTTCTTCTGTCCAACAATAACGCCCCTGAAAACGTAACTGTTTGATGTTCCGCCAAGACCTGCAAAAGAACTGCCGAGAACTATATCATCATTTATCTTGTAATAAGCCTCGCAAAGATACTTGATCATGTTATCTTTTGAAACTTTTTCCTTTCCGCTTACGAAATTGCCTGTTCCATCATAAGTATAAGTTTTATGATTAGTGCCTTTGCAAAAAGCACTATTAGCATTAACAGTCGATTTATCGGCAGAAACATATGCATTATAGTTTACTTCCCAGCCATTTGTGGGTGCGGCTGTACTGATAACTCGTGCGACCTCTGCCAGTGTAGAAGCGTCAAGGATATATGGATCAGAGTATGTTCCGCAACCCTCGTCAAGATATGGTCGCTCAAGGTTTACGTCTATCTCATCATAGTTTTGGGCGGTATCATACGATTTAGCAACATATGGCTTGTAACTAGCAAAGCTATATTCCTCTGTTGCGTTATTTTTGACAGGGGAAGTATACCTGTCATCCCTACTCCAATCGCCATGATACTTATTCTGCCTGCTCACATTATCTACACGATTCTTTATGGTGTCAGACACTTCTTTTCCGTAGGTTACATTATGCTTTTCATCTGTACCCCAATCGTCGTCCCATTTATAGTTGTATATTGCAGAAGAGCCTGCACCGTCAGAATGCTGAAAACTCTCAAGCAAAGTAGCATTTTTGAAAATTGAATTTTCATTACTTGCGTCAAGCTTGATATTTGAGAAAGTCAGAGATATATTTTGCCCCTTTTCGCTTCCTACATTGCCTATAAGGCTTGTTGCAGCATAATTCTGACCGCCTTTGTAATATTGCTCAGCAGTCATACTGTGTTTTTTCTGTGACACATTCTTTATAGTGATCTCTGTCATGTTGCCTATCTTATTTATAAGCAAAGGGGCATAAGAATTTTCACCATTTAAACTTAAAGAAGTATCATTCACATACAGATCATCAAGAACGATACTGCCGGTAATTTTGACAGATTTTTTTGTAGTATTGGTGTCGTCAGCAACCGAGCCGCAAACCAATGCACCTGAACCACCATTCACCTTACCGATATTTCCCTTAAAGGTCATTTTACCACTTATGGTAACAGCTCCATTTTCATTTCTGAAAAGTCCGCATTGCATCATGTAATGTTGATTATGGTCATTAGTTAAATTTGTTCCATCTATTCCGTCAGTTGTACGGGCATAATTGTCACTATTACTGCTTGATACCATTTCAGACTGATTAAAGCCATTATTTTCAAAAGTAATAGTTGAATTTGATTTTATATTACAACCATTTGTATCAACTGGATAAAATGAATATCCTGTCAAATCTATTTCTGGATCTGTTGGAAAATCTATATTTGTGCTATTAATATATGCTTTTATATTATTTGCCGCAAAAAGCTTTGCACTCCACTCAACAGCCTTAGCTCCGCCTGTGGTGGCTTTACCGTTTTTATATACATCAAGGTTATAATAATATCTTGCCCAAGAATTATTTTTCCACACAGCACCATTATTTGTTGTTTGATTTTGATAGGTATTGCAGTTCTTTCCGTCCATATACAGCAAACGCTCTCCGTCCGCTGTAACAGCAGGAATTGAAATTATGGCTTGACGATTAGACATAAAACTAGCTGAAGAAGAATAATAAATACTACAACGAGCTATCTCATCAAAATACGAATAGCTTGGGCTTATATTTATCTTAGTATCTTGTGAGATCTTATATCCATTAGGTTTAGTAAGTTCAAAATAAGTTGCATCTCGTGAGCTTCTGTAATTATTGACATTTTCACCTTTAAAATAGTCAAAGCCATAAGAGTCATAATCTCTGCCAAAAAGAGTTGAGGCAAGCATGCCGAAATTTATACATTTTGTTGCTTTCACTGTCACACCGTCAAAGCTAACCTCTTTTATGCTCCAATAACCTGTTGTGGAAAGTACAAGACCGCCCAGTTCTGTGCCATTGTTCACTGTTAATCTTGAATTGTTTACATTCAAACTATTCAGATCAATTTCTACTCTATACCAGTTATGCCCTAAAAATCCACCGCTATTTGATTTACCACTAGAATTTATTGTTAAAGCATTAATATTAACATTGGTGATAGATACCTTATTAGGTACAACAGAAGCTGAATTATCCTTAGCACCGACCTCTGCAATGAGTCCACCAACTCTGGAGTTACTTCCTGTGTGTTTGTCAGTTATATTTCCGTCAACAGTGACATTATTAAACTTAATACCAGTTGTAGGTTTTGATGTAACAGCTCCTACCATTCCGATAACTCCGCCAAGACAAGTACAATCTACCTTTGTTGTGCTATTATTGTATGTAAGATTTGCTGTTACAGCAGAATTAGTGAACGAAACTTCACTTGTGGCGTCAGCAACATATCCAACCAGACCTCCGACAAAATTAGTATACGCACCACTTGGAGATGCGGTCACATCAGCGGTCACTTTGTCAATAGTCAAAGCTCCGCTGTTGTATGCAGATACAGAACCAATATAACAAGCATCACCGCCAGAAACATTGTCACCGACAATATTAAAGTTTGAAACAATCGTTAAATCGCTTATTTTTGCACCGCTTGTCTTTGCAAAAAGTCCGTTGTGAGTATGGAAAACTATTTTATCATTTTCTGTTCCCACTGTCATGGTAAGTTTATGACTATTGCCAGTAAGCGTGCCTGTGAATGTATCCTCACCATTATCACGCATAAATCCGGTTAGACCTGTGTCGCTTATATCAACATCTGCACTAAGGCTGATATTTGCCGCAAGCATATCTGCCCTACTAGCACCGCTATACTTAACAAAAACATTGCTATCGTGCTGCATTATCAAAGCTGCACGGGCAAAATCTGCCCTATTGCTTATGGTTATATTATTATTAGGAAATCCATTTATTGTAACAGTATGCCCTGATCCATCAAAAGACAGAACACCGCCAGCACTCTCAAGCAGATCGGAATCGTTAAGGCGAAGCACTCCGCCCCAATCCATATCGTCTATGACTTTTGAAGATGTCCTTGTAAATGACCAGCCGCTTAAGCTATAGATCAAAGCATTGCCTCTACTTCCTACTATCTGACATCCGTTTTTGTTAGGGTCTTTAGGATAAAAGCCTGAAAGGTTTGTTTCACCGCCAAGCCTTACAACGCCATTTTTATTAAATTTGCCAACAATGCCACCTACGCTCTGGTTTGCAGAAACATCAGCTGCAGTAACTGTGACATTGCCGCCAACATCAATAAAAGCCTGATCTGCATAGCCCACAAGTCCGCCATAATTATTTTGTGATGATGTGGGATTCTTAATACTTATAGTGGTATTCTTGACGCTTACATAAGCCTTGCTGTTATCACCTATCTTACCAATAAGGCCGCCAAAATCAAGGGCATTGCATGAGCCAGTCACTTTTACAATGATATCACTTAGTGCTAGTTCAGAGCTAAGAGCATTGGCAGAATATCTTCCGACAATACCACCATAAAAGCCTGCCCTGACAGTGCCATTGAAGTTTGAAGTAATAGTATCATTAGCGGTACCCGTGATACTAATTTTTGCACTATCTGCGCTGTTTATCAGCACTCCGAAAACAGAACCAACAGCCGCACTGTCAGCGGTATCTCCTGATGAACAAGCAAGTGCCATTTTCATACCACTGAATTTTGAAATATCAAATGTCTTTTCGTTGGCTTTACTGTATGTATAAGAGCCGAAAAGACCGCCCGCAGTTACAGAGCCTGTAACGCTTCCGGTCATGGTAAGGGTGACACCTTCACCGACATTTATTTCTGCATTCTCTGCACTGCCCACAAGTCCGCCTGCGTTGTTTGCGGATACATTTACGCCTGTCAAGACATCACACTTGTCAACGTTCAGTGTTGCACCAGTACTCATTTTCCCGACAAATACACCTGCGTTCGATTTGCCGGAAACGTCAAGTGAACTGCTTGACAAGCTTACAGCAAGACTTGCGTTTTCGTCCATAGTGCCACAAGCAAGACCTGCATTATCCCCGCCTGATACTTCCACCTGGACACCATTACTTAGAGTGATATCCAGATCGACCTTTGCTCCATTTTTCATATTGCCTATAACAGACGTGAAGGATTTATAAATTGTAGCACCTGAATCATCTACAGGATCAGCTTTTATTTTCCACTTATTAGCTGAAGCCACATCACCGTGTATAACATTCTCAGCAAGCATAGCTGAATTTTTTTCTTCCGGTCTAGCAAAAATAATAGTATCTAAATTTGCACTGTCACTAAGATATTCAAACAGAGCAAAATTAATAGGAAGATTAATAGCTGAACCCTCATTTGCTTTGACTGTTCCCATGAAAGGATATTCTTCACTGCCAAGTCCTTTTTCTATTCCTGTAAAATCAGAAGACTTAAACTGAGATTGGTTGTTTGAAAACAATACAGTGATATTCTGATAAACAGAAGGATCTGCATTAAGAAGCTTTTTAAAATCGTCTGCATTCTGTATGGTAAAAACGCCATTTTTGATATCATTAGTTATGTCAGTATATGTATCTGCCGCCATAGCCGTAATAGCGTTGGTGACAGTTGATACCATTTTAGACACAACACCTGAAATGTCTGCAAGCGGCATACTCGTGACAAGCAATACGGCAGCGGTAACTAAAGAAATAACATTCTTGCGATACTTGCTGTAAAGCTTGTGGAATATTCTATTAATTTTCTGATTTCTATTAGCTTTCACTTTCAACTGCCTCCGTGCAAAGTTAATATTCTTATCTATACGTTTAGTTCAACAAGGATATATTGCACCTTTGTACCTATCTTTTCGTCAGCGTCATTATACATGGAGCTTAGTGATGATAACTGTGCTGTGCTGTATTTATCACCATTAAGTATATTCTCAATAACCTTTTTATTTTGTTCTTTATCGGCATCACCTGACAAGAACAAGCTTAAATTACCCTTCATATATTCCGCAAAATTCAAACGTTCTTTACTGTTATCATCAAACAGCACATTTTTCTCTGTCAGATTTTCATCTGTGCTTTTCATTAGTATCTGACCAAGCGTGTTCGGCCATACCCAATATACGTTCACTTCCTGCGGAACGTCTACTTTACAATCTTTAAATGTCCTTGTGAATGTTTCATCACGAAGAAAATCAGAATATGTGTGATTGTTCTCATCATATTTCTCAAAAAACATGATATGTCCATTCATAAATCTAGTTACTTCTTCTTCAGTAACCTTTTCATAAGAAACAGCGTCTTCATTTTTATTCTCTGCATACCCCGTGATACTCAACTTGAACTGTATCTCCATTTCCCCCGACTGGTTCGGGACAACATAAAAAGTAAGCTTTCCATGACTACCAGGATTAATACCATTCGTCATACCGCTTTCTTCATCAAGAAGCCAGTAGATCTTGTTGTTCTCGTCAGAAGTGATGTTGCTCCCATCAGACACCTTAGAGTAGTCATTGCTGTCAAGTATCTCGGCTTTAAGCACATTAGCACTGCCTACTGTTTTCAGTTCAAATGGCGAATCTACGCTTTTCATTCCAAATGAATCAAGATCAAGGGCTTTATCAATGGTAAACCAAGCCAAGCTGACCGCAATAAGTATAAATGCCAGCACTGCAACTGGTATTATTTTTATAATAAGCAGTTTGCGTTTCTTCTTTTCTTCCTCGCTGTCTGCTTTCTCTGTCACTTTATGCTCAGCCACTTTGGCGACCTCCATTATTTCATTGAGTCAAGCTCTTTCTGCAATTCTATCATGTGGTTTCTGCAAGCGGTTATCTCGCCTGTGTATTTGTTGAACCACTCAACGTCCATTTCGTTAGGCTCTTCCTGCAAAAGAATAGCCTGAACCAGTGCTGATTGTGAACGTGATCTCTTACGCTCTATTTCCTCGATAGTAAGTCTGCATTTCTTTATTTCTCTTTTAAGCTGCCCTTTACTGCTCACGTTATTGTCCTCCTTGCATTAATTTCCCATTTTATCAACCGAATCAACTATCTCGTTGGAAGATCCTTGCCGTTTTCAAGATAAGTGTCTATCTCCTCAGAGGCGGCAGACAGATTTTCCATATACTTAGCAATGTAAGTCTTTCTGACTTCCTCGGACTTGTCCATATAAAGCCCGATAAAAACGAACAGCCCTGCAAGTGCCGCAATACAAATAACGATAGCCGTTATCATTTTAGCCTTCATTATCTTTTCCTGATTCAAAGCTGTTCGCCTCCTTTTTCTCGTTTTCATGCATTTTCAGCCGCTGAACTTCCTTTTCAACAGCCTCACGCATAAGCTTTTCTTTTTCTTCCTCAGCCGCTTTCAAAGCTTCCTCACGGCTTGAGTATATCTTTATCTTTGCGATAGTTTTTACCTCATACACCGCCATGCAAACTGTTGGGATTATCACAAACAGCATGAGGAGCTTCTTTGTTGATGCAAATGACCAAAGCCACTTGAAAAATCTGAGCTTTCCATAGTATTTTCCAATAATGCTGGCTTTTTGCACCGTCACGCTATCCTCTATTTTGTTAGCATCGCCTTTAGTAACAAAAGTGCCGTCGCTCAAAACCTCAGATATCCTGTGAGTATTTATCTCGCCTTTAATACTATCATCTTGAGAGTAGAACGAAATGATATCCCCTGCCTTTAAGCTGTCAGTATCCGTCCTTTTGATGTAAATATAGTCACCCTCATGTATAGACGGCTCCATACTTCCGCTCACGACCTTCAGTACGCTGTATCCCAAAATGCTTGCTGTTTTGCCGATACAGCCGCAGACCATTATGTACACCGTGACACTCAGCAGTGCCGCAAACACAGCAGAGCCAAGTATTGTCAAAGCTATTTTTACTATCCTCAACGCCTTGCCGATGATAACGACTCTCCCTCCGTGTTATTGTTTCCTATATTTCTCTTTCAAATGCCTTGCCATTCTGCCAACTGCTGAAACATGATACTCCTTATAGAGTCGTTTCATTTCAGCGTCGATAGCTTTCTGCTCCTCAGCGGTGCGCTGTGGCGGAATATATGGTCTTGGCGGTCTGTTTTTTCGCTCAAGACGTTTTCTCTTTTTAAACTGCCTGTTTTTGATACGCCTCTTTACATCATATTTCAGATACGGAGCATATTTTTCATAGATAACCTCGATTTCACGCTCTGCACGTTTTCTCTCTGCCTCAGCCAGTTCTTTTTCCTTCTTGACTTTGAACATTCTGATATAGTCCGGATTATCCGTCACAACAGGTATGATCCCAAATGCGTGAGCCAGAACATATGTTATGCCACGTTTTGCCATGTAATATGGATTTTTGGAATATTCTTTAAATATCTCATTGATATTTTTATTTTCAAAGCTTTCACGTTCAGCTTTAAGACGCTCAGCACGTTCACGCTCACGACGTTCCTGCTCACGCTGCTGTTGTGCTTCTTTCGCCTTTTTTGCTGCGATCTCAGGGGACTCATACTCTGACACAAAGCTTGAAGACACGGCTTCTTCATTCGTGCTGATCTGCTGATCCATAGCAGATCCAAGGCTGCTGCGGACGAGCTTTTTCTCCTCTCGGATCCTAGCTCTTTCCTCACGGACACGCTGCTCCTCTTCACGGCGTTGACGCTCTTCCATTTGCCTTTTGCGTCTTGCAATATGCTTGATCTCTTCCTCTTTTTCACGGCGTTCACGTTCCTCACGCTCCGCCTTTTCTCTTGCAACCTGCTCCGCCTGCTGTTTTTGGATAAGCTCCAATCTTCTGCGTTCAGCTTCCTCATGCTCCAGCCTTATGCGCTCTTCTTCCTCACGCCGCTGACGCTCAAGTTTCTCCTGCTCGGCACGCTTTCTTTCAGCTTCCGCAGCTGCAAGCTCCTCAGCCCTCTTACGGTCTTCCTCGTCTTTGAGAAACTGCTTTTCTATCTCAACTATACGGTCAAGCTCTGCCGTAAGGTTTCCTGCCTCTTCGGCAGTCATACCCATATCTGTCTTACTTGCACTACTTTGTTCACCCTCGCCAACTATGACATCATATTTATCAGACGTCTGCTTATCAAAACGCCTGACAACCTTTGGTGCGAGGGTCTTGCTCTTTATAGTTTTAAGCTCCTCCGACTTGTCTGCCCCATGGGTATATGAGCGGAAAAGCATATAGTTCATTGCGGTCAGACCATATATATCCTCGATATAAGAATCATCAGGTCTTTGTGCGGTATCAGAAACGTTGACCTCGTAGCCTGCCTTATCGTAGCTTTCGATAAACTGCCAAAGGGTAAGACACGCCATAAGGTCCACATTTTTAGTGATAGCGTTTGTTCTCATAACAGGCGGTCTGATAAAAGCGTTGCCAAGAGTGGTACAAAGAACTGAGCCTTTATAGCCCTCGATAGCCTTTTTGACCCTTTCAAGCCTTGCCCAAACGTCAGTATCCTTGCTGCCGCTGACAAGACTGTCAACAGTTTCTATCTTAAAACTAATGTTGACCTTTCTGCCGTCGCCGCTGTCAGCCACGGTATCGTAATTAAAAGAATAAGCCTCCTGCGCCTCTGCGGTCTGGACAAGCTTATTGTATCTTATATTTATAAAAATGTATAGCCTGTCGATAAGGGTATTTACAAATCTATTTTCATATGTATCGAGAGTTTCCTCTTTATGAATGTTGAGTATCTTTGACGGAGTTATCTTTCCAGTCTTTTTGTCGATATCCTGAATAAGATCGGTGTGCTGTCCCAGATGTTTTATGGACTCTACCGTTATCTTCCTTGACATAGCGATAGGCACGATCTCTTCCACTTCTTTAATGGTGTTTCTTGGATTTCTTATTACCGTATCAATATGTGGCAAAGCTTTTTCTATCTCTGTGAGCCAGGACGAATCTATATTCTTCTCGATTATCTTACGATTAAAAGATACAGTTTTTTCGCCCGAAAGAAGCAAGGCACGGGCTGCCGCAAAGCTGTTATTGCCGTCAAACGTCTTTACAGCTTTGTCAAAAGCTGCACGCTGTTCGTTGTATTCGCTCATGCCCGTCCCTCCTCTCAAAGTTTATGAGTACAAATTTTAGTACAGTTTTTGCAATCTTTCAAGATATGCTATAGATTCTTTCATAGTGTTTCTGCCAAAAAGCTTCTGCATATAGGTGCAAAGCTCTTTCAGCTCTTCTCTTAGCATTGCCAAGTTAAGCGACTCAAATTTTCTGAATATCTTTGTGGCAAGCACATAATCGATGCCGTCAAGTTCCTCTCCACCGCAGGCAACATATACAGGAACAAACAAGTTCATCTGTTTAAGTATACGGTTACCGAAAGCCACTCTCAGCTTTTCAATTACCCAAAGGTCAAGCTGCTGGATCTTTTTCAGACTGTCCTGTGAAACGGGATACATTTGAAAAGCTTCCTTGAAAAGTGTATCAAGATGTTCAAAGCTTAAATTCATAGGCGGCGTGTCAGGTGCGTCAAAGGCAACTCCCTTTGCGTCAAGATTGATAGGCTGTGCACGGTCGTATACCTTATCTGAGATAGTGAACGTGGAATCGTCGTTGTTGGCAGTACCGATATACCAAATGTTCTGCGGAATACGCAGTTTGCCCTTATCAAGGCGAACAGGGTCGGTACTCCACACGTTAGGAACAAGATCAAGCTCCCACTCGGCAGGATCAGGCATTTCAAGAATCGAGAGCATTTCTGCAAAGTAATATTCTACTCTCGCAATGTTCATCTCGTCGAGGAGTATGAAGTTTACATCGTCATTGTATTCAGAAGAATAAATTCTTTTAAGGACTTCTGTTTCATTAAAGTTCTTTGTGAACTCGTTGAAGTAGCCGAAAAGCTCAGTTCTGTCACGCCATGACGGCTGAACAGAAGCAATAGTAGTATCTTTCTGCAAGAACTTACCGAATGAATATGGCAATGATGTTTTACCTGTACCAGAGATACCTTGCAGGATAATGAGCTTTGTTGAAGCCATGCCTGCAATGAAAAGTCGGATAGTTTTTATGTCATAATAAAGGTGCATTCTTGAGCAGGCAAAGTTTCTGTATGCTTCGCAGATACCGCTAAGGGTGATGTCATTATTGTAAGCAGGCGGCTCGTATGTCTTGTAGAAATTGTCCACCTCGATAAGCTTTGAAAAACGGCAATCTGCTGTCTGAACAACGCCGTCCACAATGGTTTGAACTTCGCCCTGTGCAGGCATCTGCTCGCCCTCTGCAAGCTTTGTTTCACCCTCTGCAAGAGCGGTGTTATCATATACGCCAAGCTGAGCCACCTTCATTGCCATGATCTCATCTTTTTCCTTGGTCATTTTGACCACCTGACGCTGCAGGTCAGATATTTCTTCGATAAGGTCCTCGTTGCTGACGATAGAGTGTCTGAATCTTATGTACTTTCTCACAGCAAGCACTATCATAAAAATAATAAGCACAAAGATAGCCACAACAACGATAATTGCAAGCACAGAAAGTATCCAGCCCAGCGCACCAAAGTCTGCCGAGTAGGTCTTGAATATCCTTATGTAGTTTTTTATATTGAAGATCTGTTTTATGCCGTTCCACAGACCCTTGAAGATCTGCCCAAAGCCTGCAAGCATTGACGACATGAAAACAAAAAACCATTTCAGAAATCCATTCATAATGTATCACCCAAGCAGCAGTTATTTGTCATTTCTCTCCTGCTGTGCATTTTCCTCTTCCTTTTTCTTCTGCTGTGCAAGGTATTCCTCAACTGCACGTCTTTTTATTTCTTCCTCATCGCTCTCTGTGATAGCAGGACGCTTTATTTCGATTATGGTTGCGATAAGCTTATAAAGCTCAAAGAGGAAAAACAGTGCTATGGGCAAAAGTATGCAAATGAAAAATCCCGTTTTTGTTCTGAGAAAATCCATTACCTTGCCGAAACCGCCTATTTTTGCACCTTTCCACTGACCGATTATATCACCTGCATAAACAGTGTATGTATCATCTACGTTATTAGCATCGCCTCGTGTGATAAAGCCTACAGAGCCGTTATCATTGAGTACCTCTGCGATACGGTGGGTATTCTTCACCTTTTTGCCGTCAATAAGCGTCCAGAAAGTGATAACGTCGCCCTTTTTCAGAGAATTGATATCGTCTATTTCCTTTGAAATAATAAGGTCGCCTTTTTTGAAAGTTGGCTTCATTGAGTCAGATTCAACTGTGAGCGGGATATATCCCAGCAGACTTGCCGTACCATTATTCTTATCAGACGAGAACACGAGAATTGTTATAAGCAGTGCAAAGATAAGCACCACCCATGCGATAACATTAAAAACGATCTTCAAAGCTTTTTTCATAATTCAAAACCTCGGAAACCCGAGGCTTCCTCCCTTCTAATTCTTTAAGTTGTTTCAACGATCTTGAAATTCATACCAAGCTTCATTGTGCCACCGATTATTTTGTCAACACAATCAGGGTCATTTCCCTCAAGCCATATGACCACTGTATACTTGTCTTTCTCACCAGGACCAAGCTTTTCACGTCGATCCTTCATGACCTCAGTAGAGGAGGCGAACTCCTTGTCGCAATCGCTTTCCTTACCGCTGCCGTCAGACTTTGTTTTACCATAAACGGTTTTCTCGCCATTCACGAAAAGCTCCACTCTGATAGCTTCATCAACACCGTTCGTGACGTTCTCGATAGTCATTTCGCTGTCATAGCTAAGTGTGTCTTTACCGGAATTTATGAGATAGAAAGTATAAGCTATATACCCCTCGCCATTATGGCTGCCGTTTATCTTGTCGATATTATCAGGGAGATCTTCGCCACTGATATTTGTCATATCATAGAGGATATCCGCATTGAGCCTTGAATTGCTCGTGGTATAGTCAGGAGTTTCCGAAAGAGTAAGCCCCTGATTTATCATATCATACTTACTTATCTTAACTGTAAAGCTACCATACTTGTCGTAAAAATAAGACACCGCATAAGCCGCCGCCACGATAGCGATAAGTATAATGGCAAGTATTTTAAGCAATCTCATCAATACCACATAGCGTTTAGCTTCCTTGGCGGTCCTGCGAAGTGCAAGGGTATCGACTACTCTTGTATTTTTATCTATATTTTTACCGTCCAAAACCGTATCACCCGTTTATTACTCATTTCTATTGCGAACGTATCTTTCCGCAATATATTTTCCTGCATTTTCTCCCGAATAGTAAAGGCACTGCATACCGCTGAGCTGTTTCACCTGCTTATCATCAGTAATTCCGTCAGCTATGACCTCAGCATTAAGGTCAAAAACGAAATTAAGCAGAGAGTTCACGCAGGTATCATACCTGTCGCTCTTACCAAGAACCTGAGCCACTGAGCCGTCAAGCATGATATTATCTACCTTGAATTCAGCGGTCTTAAGCATTTTAAAGCCCTCAGTGCCGAAGCCTGTAAGCAGAAAATGAAAGCCCTGTCTTCTCATAAGAGCCACGTTATCTGCCGCTGTGCTGTCAGCTTCATCAAGCACATCAGGCGACAACTCAAAGCAGACACGCTCATACTTCACGCCAAACTTATCGCAATAATCTGCCACAACTCTCGGAGCTTCCGTCTGCCTTAAAAATCTTGCAGGCATGAACACGCTTGCCCAATCAACGTCCACTTCCCTTTCGTGAAACTTGCCCAAAGCCTGCAAAAGCTGAACGAAAGCAAGCTTGAATATGCTAACACATCGGTCGGAAAGCTGAGCCACAGGGAGATAATCCGCAGGCATGAGCGTACCCATAGCAGGAGAATTTAGCCTTGTTTGCGACTGCAAAAACGTGACCCTGCCGCTGTCGGTATTTTTTATAGGTCTATAGAAAAGCTCCACGGCACGAACGCCGTCAACTGTTGAATTACCGTTCAAAGCAAGTCACTTCCTTTCTGCTCCAATGTATTATTATAGCATATTTTCGACAAAAAACAAAGAAAAATCGGGAGATTTCCCCAAATATGGAAAATTATTTTTTATACCCATTTACCAAAAAACGCCGAATTTCTTCGGCGTCTTTTTTGTTATGTAATAGATTTTACTTGTTGCTCAAGTCATGGAATTTAAGGTTAATTACAAAGTCCTGACCTGCATTTGCATTCCAACAAGCCTCATCTTCTCCCTCAAGCCATACACGAATGTAATACTTAACAGCGCCACCATAGCCTGTTCCCGTAGAAGCTGTAACAGTTGCGACCTGAGTTGCAGCGTCAGGGTTAGTCACCTTTCCACCAGTAACAGTTGCTTCAGTTGCAGCTGATACGTCGCCATAAGAAGCAGCCAATGTTGCACCCGCTGTCGCAACCGCTTTTCCGTCTTTATAGTATTTTGCTCCTGTTTCAGAAAATACTTTCTGAGCACTCTTTGTTTCAGGAAGAATTGCAACTCGAGCAGCCTTATACAGCACGGACTTTGTATCATCATCACTACTGTTCTTGATTTCAACTTCAAGACCAAGGGTTACAGCGTCAGTACTTGTTGTTCTAAACCAAACAGGGATATCAAGATAATAGCCTGATCCATCGTTTTCAGCCGCATTTACAACGGCACCTGTTTCAGCGGATTTACCGCCCTCTTTAAATTCCCAGCCAACAGCAGTTTCTGCTTTTGTGAAAGGATTTGGAACATCTGAAACTTTCTTACCATTCTCTGTAGCCTTTTCTGTGTAGAACATATTAAAACCGTCAACAGAGGAAACAGGAATTAATTTACCAAAATCTTGGTATACAGAGCCTGTTGCCGCAGTGTGTGTCCACATATCGTCAGAGTTAGGAGCTGTAGCTTCAACGCCGTGTGTCAGTGTATTGCTCGTTGTAGCCTGACCCAAAGAAATTTCAATAGTCTGTGGAGTTGTAGCAGTGAGCTTAATGCCTGTTACTTCAACTTCTCTGCTCATCGTAAACCAAGCATAAGTAGCAGTAGAAAGCATTACAACGGAAGTTGTGAGCATTGCAACTGCAGGTATAAGTTTCTTCTTAGCAGAAGTATTCTTCTTTTCATTAGTTTTCATATCTCTTCGTCCTTTTCATAATAATTTGTCGTTTTATCCTGTCCGATACAGAGGGCGCTCGTTATAGCCGATTTGCGGTAACATGACCGCCAAGCACCTTTTGTTTATGTCAATCTTATACTAAATTCGACCCACTTTGTCAATAAGCTACCAGCTTAGTATACATTATATTTATCTTAATACTTATTAATATGACAGACACATTTTGCTATTTTTCGACATTATCATACTATGTAATAACAACAGAAAGCACGAAATAACGTCATTTGTTATTCCGTGCTTTTTAAACCGATTATTCAATAAATTTTTTTGTTAAACTTCAAACGTTTTTGTACATATTAAGTTTATATATGTACGCAAAAGTTACAATGCGTGAAATTTACAAAATATTTATATTCATTCTGCGCTGTCGAGCATTTTAACAGCCTTCATCATGATAGCGCATTCAAGACGCTTCTTCTGTATCTGACATGACAGCTTGTGCGCATTGTGGATATCACCTGCGTAAATGTAGTTGTTTGCATTGCAACCGCCACTGCAATAGAACTTTGCCCAGCACTTTTTGCACTCTGGCTTGTTGTAAACGTGTGCGTGAGCAAACATATCTTTCATTTCCTCGTTAAATGTGCCGTCATAGAGATTGCCCATTTTGAACTCGGTGATACCAACGAACTGATGACATGGGTAAATATCGCCGTCAGGAGTAACAGAAACATACTCGTTTCCGCTTCCACAGCCCCTAAGTCTCTTTATCGCACAAGGACCCTGATCGAGGTCTATCATAAAATGGAAGAAGTTTATGAACTTGCCCTCGTCTCTTATCTTCTGTATCTTCTCAGAAAGTATCTCATACTCCTTGAAGATCCTCGGCAGGTCAGCCTCAGTGATAGCATAAGGCTCGCTAGGGTCAGCCATAACAGGCTCAACGGATATCTGGTCGAATCCAAGGTCATAAAGGTGCATTACATCATTTGAGAAGTCAAGATTATACTTTGTGTAAGTGCCTCTTACATACCAATCCTTGTTCTTAGGACGCTTGTCCACAAGCTTCTTAAAGTTAGGGATAATCCTGTCATAGCTTCCCGAACCGTCAACACGCACTCTCATTCTGTCGTTGACTTCTTTTCTTCCGTCGATAGACAGAACAACGTTGTACATTTCCTTGTTGATGAAGTCTATCATCTCGTCAGTGAGGTGTACACCATTTGTTGTAACAGTAAATCTGAACTTTTTATTGTGAGGCTCCTCCTGTGAACGTGCATACTCAACAAGCTGCTCCACCACGCCAAAATTCAGTGAAGGCTCGCCACCGAAAAAGTCCACCTCAAGAAATTTTCTGTCTCCTGAACGCTCTATAAGAAAATCTATAGCACGCTTGCCTGTTTCATAGTCCATGAGCATTCTGCCCTGACCGAAATCGCCTGTTGAAGCAAAGCAATATTTACATCTCAGGTTACAGTCGTGAGCAATATGCAGACACATTGCCTTGATAGGCGAAGCCACAGCAGACAGGGCATACTTCTCGTAATCGTCCTCGCTGAACAATATCTTGTCATTGTAAAGAGAAACTATCTCCTCATAACAATCCTCGATATCCTTGCTGTCATACATCTTTGACAGCTTTCTTACAACGTCCTCAGGACATTTCTCCTCAAAAGGCGGCTCAACATTGTCTAACAAATCATATGTCAGATCGTCTATAATATGTACTCCGCCACTGTTCACGTCAAGCAGTGCATTAAAGCCGCCAAGCTTAAACTTGTGTATCATTTAAAAATCACCTTTCGCATTTATATTCATATACAAATTTATACAAAAATAAAGGGACATAAAAATGTCCCTTTAGCAAGGCGTGTGTACGCTCGCACGCCTCAGAAAGATCGGAATATTAAGCCTCTCTCTCGCACTTCTGGTTAGCAACTGTGCAGGAGGTCTTGCAAGCTGACTGACATGATGCCTGACACTTGCCGCAGCCACCCTTAGCAGCAGTCTTCTTGAGATTAGCCTTATTGATCGTCTTAATATGTTTCATAGGATTTTACCTCCAATAATTGATTTACACTAATTATACCACATATCCCACTATGTTTTATGAACGAATAGTTAATGCAGTATAAATATTTATCCTTATCAGAATCGGCTGCTTTTAGAATTTACCCCTACAACTCCGCCTACGCCTGCACACACAAGGGTAAGCACAAGCTTTGCAGGCACGGAAAAGCTTTCGGCTGCCTTAGAAAACAGTGCACTGAGAATGACAATGATAAGAAAAATGAACACTCCGCACAGCACACCTGACAGCAGACCGTTTCTACGTTGCCTTTTTCCGCAGACATATCCCCCTGCATACGCTCCGATACCAAGTGCCGCTGTTGACATCACCGACAGCATAAGATCGGTGGCATCTATCTTAGTAATAACATACGCAAAAGCAAGCACAGCAACAAATATCGCACCGCACCCCACGCAGGCAGAAATTGCCGTAGATGACAGCACAGAAAGCTTTCTGCCCCCAAAAAGTCTGTTGTTTTTCATATCCGCACCCCCGTATACAAAATTCCCTAGGAAAATTATATTCAAAGCCACAGACAATAAGAACACAAAAAGGGACGGATAAAACTACCCGTCCCTTAAAAGCGATATTTACTTTGCGTCACCGTCATGAATTGTTTCGTTCTTAGCGATAGCCCACTTTTTAACACGTATCTTGCTTCTGTCGCCGCCTGTTTCGATAACAACAGTGTCGTCCTTGATAGAGAACACGATACCAACGATTCCGCCGTTTGTAACGACCTCGTCACCTATCTCAAGGTTATCTCTCATCTCAGCGTCTTTCTTATCCTGCTTTTTCTGCGGACGGATAATAAAGAAATAGAAGAACACGATTATGAGTACCAGTGGGATAAAAGTCATGGCAAGTGATGCAGGTGAACTCTGCTCAGCAGCCAAAACTGAAATAATTGCTGACAAATTCATCAAAAGACCTCCAAATCTAATAATACTATATTAGTATATCAGATATTTGCACAAACTTCAAGCCTTTTAACAAATAATTTTCATTTACAAGAAATTATTTCTTGTTCTTGATATACTCGTCGATAGCAGCGGCAGCCTTTTTGCCTGCACCCATAGCGAGGATAACAGTAGCAGCGCCTGTAACAGCGTCACCGCCTGCGTAAACGCCTTCCTTAGTTGTTGACTCGTTCTCGTCAACGATAAGGCAGCCGTGATCGTTTGTTTCAAGACCAGGAGTTGTGCTTCTGATAAGTGGGTTAGGTGATGTACCGATAGACATGATAGCTGTATCAACGTCAAGAATGAAGTTTGAACCCTCGATAGGGATAGGACGTCTTCTGCCGCTTGCGTCAGGCTCGCCCAGCTCCATTTTGATGCACTCCATGCCTTTTACATGACCGTTCTCGTCGCCAACTATCTTAACAGGGTTGTTAAGAACGAGGAACTCAATGCCCTCTTCCTGAGCGTGATGAACCTCTTCCTTTCTTGCAGGAAGCTCGTCCATTGAACGTCTGTATACGATATAAACGTGCTCAGCGCCAAGTCTCATTGCAGAACGAGCAGCGTCCATAGCAACGTTACCGCCGCCGACAACAGCTACGTTCTTAGACTTCATGATAGGAGTCTCATAATCGTCCTTGTATGCCTTCATAAGGTTGATTCTTGTAAGGTACTCGTTAGCAGAGTAAACGCCTACAAGGCCTTCGCCCTCGATATCCATGAACCTTGGAAGACCTGCGCCTGAGCCTACAAATACAGCCTCATAACCCATGCCCATAAGCTCGTCAATAGAAAGAACTCTGCCGATAACCATGTTTGTCATGATATGTACGCCCATGTTTGTCAGATTGTCTATCTCGTGCTGAACGATAGCCTTTGGAAGTCTGAACTCAGGGATACCATACATAAGAACGCCGCCTGCTGTATGGAATGCCTCATAGATAGTTACGTCATAACCAAGCTTAGCAAGGTCGCCTGCAACTGTAAGGCTTGAAGGACCGCCGCCGACAACAGCTACCTTGTGACCGTTTGGTTCAGCCTTTTCTACGGCAACTGCCTTGTCCATCATATAGTCTGCACAGAATCTCTCAAGTCTGCCTATACCAACAGGCTCACCCTTGATACCTCTTACACACTTGCCCTCACACTGATGCTCCTGTGGACATACACGTCCGCAAACAGCCGGCAGAGCGTTTGTTGTCTTGATGATAGCATAAGCCTCTTCAAACTTGCCCTCTGCTACCTTTGCGATAAACTCAGGTATTCTAACGCTTACAGGACATCCTGTCATACAAGGCTTGTGCTTGCAGTTAAGACATCTCTGAGCTTCTTCTATAGCCTGCTCAGGGGTGTAACCCAAAGTAACTTCCTTGAAGTTTCTAGCTCTTACCTTTGGCTCCTGCTCTGCGATAGGAGTCTTTGTCAAACTCATATTAGCCATTATCTTACACCTCCAGTAAGTCTGCACAAGTGAGCCTTTTCCTGCTCCTTATAAGTTGAGTTTCTTCTCATAAGCTCGTCGAAATCTACCTTCTGACCGTCAAAGTCAGGGCCGTCAACGCAAGCATACTTGATCTTGCCGTCAACAGTTACACGACATCCGCCGCACATTCCTGTGCCGTCGATCATGATAGGGTTGAGTGAAACGAGAGTCTTGATGTCATAAGGCTTTGTTACCTTGCAAACGAACTTCATCATTGGAACAGGTCCGATAGCGATGACCTCGTCAAACTTAGCACCACCGTCAATAAGCTCCTGAAGCTTGTTTGTAACAAATCCGTGATAGCCGTATGAACCGTCGTCTGTACAGATGTGAAGATGTGAAGAAGCCTTGCCCATTTCGTCCTCGAGGATAACGATATCCTTGCTTCTGAAGCCTGCGATAAGGTCAACTTCAACGCCCATGCTGTGGAGTTTCTTAGCCTGTGGGTAAGCGATAGCACAGCCAACGCCTCCGCCTACTACTGCAACTCTCTTGATACCCTCGTCATACTCTGTAGCAACGCCGAGAGGACCAACAACGTCATGGATATAGTCGCCCTCATTAAGTCTTGCAAGCTCAGTTGTAGATGCACCTACTACCTGGAAAATAATTGTGATCGTGCCCTTTTCTCTGTCATAGTCAGCGATAGTGAGCGGAACACGCTCGCCCTTCTCATCAACTCTGTAGATGATGAACTGACCAGCCTCAGCCTTAGCGGCAATGTAAGGTGCGTCGATCTCCATAAGAACAACAGCGTCGTTGAGCTGTCTTCTTGTTACGATTTTGTACACTAAAATCCCTCCCTGAATAATTAGCAAAATAATATTGTTTTAGGCAAATAATACAAAAACATTTTCTATTATCGCCTTACAGCATATAACATTATACTATATTTAAAAAGAAATTTCAATAGTTTTTTGTTTACTTCCATAAATTTTATAATAATATATCACAATTTGTTTACATTTAACATACCATAATTTATATATCACATATCATTTTACAGATGTATTAAGTTTATCAAAAGCAATTTCGATACACTCCTGCTCCTGAACACCTCTATCACTGCCACCAAACAAGCTTGCATAGCCGTAGACTGCCGCTCCTGCGTAGTTATAACTAACTACAGCGTCATTTATCTGCCTGCCGATAATGCCGATATTTTCAGAAAATTCACTTTCGCTGTCTATCTTATATACTCCCAGACCTGCCACCAGCGTAACATCAGTTGTGCAGACATCAGCCCATTGCTGTAGGGTATCCTCATAAGGCTTGACAGAATTTTCATAACCGAAGTATATCTGCGGACAGATATAATCTATATACCCCTCCTCACTGCACCACTTTTTCACATCAGCGTACATATACTCATAGTTGTTCTCCATATTTCCCTGAGGCGAAACTCCCACCAGAATATCCTTATCCACTGCTTTTACCGCACTGTATATCTCCCCCACCATAAGGGAGATATTGTTCAGCCGCCATTTTGCTAGATCGTCAAACTCCGTCTGGGCAGAAAAGCACTGAGCGTCAAAATCCTCAGCCGTTGTGGGATAAAAATAATCGTCGAAGTGCAAGCCGTCAATATCATAATTTTCTGCAAGCTCCGCTGCACCCTCTGCTATAAGCTGTCTTACCTCATCATAAGCAGGATCAAGCCACAAATGGCTGTCGCCATCAACCTGTTCTAGGTAGCCGCCGTCCTCGTCATACCACTTTTTCAGAAGAAAGCTATCGTCATAATTCTGAAAACATTCCTCATTCTCACACCTGAGAGGATTTATCCATGCGTGAAAAGACAGCCCCTTATCATGTGCAGTCTGTATCATTATATCAAGCGGGTCAAAGCCGCCCTGCTCCCCTGCCACGCCTGTTATATATTTTGATGCAGGATAAAGTTCCGAATCATATATAGCATCCCCGAAAGGTCTGACGTGAACATACAGCGTATTACAACCTATGCTCAAAGCATTTTCACACGCCTGAGAAAAGTTCTCACGAAATTCCTCGGCACTTTTCCCTGTGAGCATATCAGCAAGGTCAATATAGGATATCCATATAGCTTTCTGCACAGTATAATTAAGCTTGTGTGACGTTTCCACATCAGTGTAGTTTTTCTCTCCGCACACAGGTATCACCGATGCTTTTTCCATAGTCACAAGCCTGTCCCTCTGGGAATTTACCTCACCTCCGCAGGAGCAAAGGGTCAAAAAACAAATAAGTAAAATAAGAATTTTTTTCAAGAATATCAGTCCTCCGAATCAGTATCATTGAATTATACTATTCTTATTGGACAAATATTCTGCTTTTATACAGCCCCGACGTACCGCCTTTTTGCCTTATCATAAAAAAAGAACGGACAGACCTGCCCGTTCTTTGATAAACATATTTGCAGACTATGGAAGAAGTCTGTTGATATCTCTTGGGAACAGTGATGTTTCCCTGATGTTGTTCTTGTTAAGAAGCTTCATGAGAAGTCTTTCAAGACCGATACCAAGTCCACCGTGAGGTGGCAGACCATACTTGTGAGCCTCAAGATAGTTCTTGAAGTCAGCAGGGTCAAGTCCCTGAGCCTTCATCTTCTCTACCTGCTCGTTGTAATCGTGTATTCTCTGACCGCCCGAAGTAATTTCAAGTCCTCTGAACAACAGATCGAACTTGTATGCTTCTCTTGGGTCTTCTCTGGAGTTCATTGCATAGAACGGAGGCTTTGATGACGGGAAGTGTGTAACAAAGATAAAGTCTGAATCGTACTTTTCCTTGGCATACTTGCCGAGGTTTACCTCGTCCTCCGGGTCAAGATCGAACTTCTTGCCGCTTCCCTCGCCGCCTCTCAGCAGTTCGATAGCGTCAGCGAACTTGATAGACGGAACTTCCTTTATCTCAGGAACGTCAGCCTCAAGTATCTTCAACTCGTTCTGATAGTTTTCCTTGATATACTCGAAAATGGACTTGAGCATTGCAATCTCCATTTTCATAACGTCATACATACTGTCGATATAGCCCATTTCAAAGTCAAGACCGATATACTCGTTGATATGACGTGAAGTAGCGTGCTTTTCAGCTCTGTATACAGGTGCTATCTCATAAACTCTGTCAAAGAATGCCACAGCCATTTGCTTATAGAACTGCGGTGACTGGTTAAGGAACGCAGACTTGCCGAAATAGTCAAGACGGAAGATGTTAGCGCCGCCCTCAGCACCCTGAGCAACTATCTTTGGCGAGTGTATCTCAGTGAAGTTGTTTGCCTGCATGAACTTGTGCATACCCTGAACAAGACCCTCCTGGAGCTTGAATATAGCTCTCTCATATGGGTTTCTCAGTGAAGCCGCACGGTTGTCAAGGTTTACTTCTATTGTGCAGTTAAGTCTGCCCTGTGATATCTTCAAAGGAAGCTCAGCGGCGTTCGTTGAGATAAGCTTGATAGAATCAAGTTCTATTTCAAGACCGTTGAAATCCTTAGGATTTTCCTTAACGATACCCTTTACGTTTACAAAGAATCCCTCTCTCAGACCCTCGATAGAATCCTTGCAGTTGTCGGCAGAGTAAACTGTCTGTATAACATCTCTTGAAGTTCTTACAACGATAAAGGCAATGCTTCCCATGTTCTTTATTCTGTGAACACAGCCTGAAAACTCAACTTCCTTGCCCATGTTAGCCTTAGCGTCAGCAAGCATAAACTCTTTCTTTACGTCAGCCGTATCTATCATAAGCATTTTGCCGTCATTTTCAGGTACATACTTATCAGCGTTCTCATACTTTGTGAGCTTTGAAGCGTCGATAACGTTGTCCTTTACGTCCTCTTTCTTCTCATTGTCAGAAGCGGCACTTGCGGCGGCAGCTTTCAGCTTGCTTTCAAGAATTTCCTTGATTATCTTAGGTGTAGCAACGCCCTTGAGAGCCTTTGTACACTGACCCATGATAAAGCCGAATACCTTTGTTTCGCCGTTCTTATACTGCTCTACCTGTGCGGCATTTGCGGCGAGTATCTCGTCAACGCCTGCCTCGACCTTTGCAGTATCTACAGTGATTATCATACCCTTGCTCTTTGCAATGTCCATAGGCTTGCCGCCCTCTTCTACCATTGCTCTGAACACGGTCTTAGCGTCGTTCTTTGATACCTTTTCTGTATCAGCCATTTCAACAAGCTCAGCGAACTCCTCAGGTGTGAAGCTGATATTGTTTATATCTATCTCGCCCAAATTTACTCTTCTCATAAACTCGCCGAGAATGAAAACAGCCACGCTCTTAGGATTGTTATATCTCTTAAGTGCATTCTCAAAGAAATCTGAGATTATCTTTGTTTGGATAAGCGTTTTTGCGTCTATCTCAGAAATACCGTATTCCTCAGTGTATCTCTTGAATCTGCTGCTTGGCATTTCAGGCAGCTTAGCCTTTATCTCATCAAGCTGAGCGTCTGTAAGGTTTACCTGAAGAATATCAGGCTCTGGGAAATAACGATAATCGTTAGCGTTTTCCTTTGTACGCATTGAAGTTGTCTTATCTCTGTTTGCGTTGTAACGTCTTGTTTCCTGAACGACCTTTTTGCCAGCTTCAAGAAGAAGCGCCTGTCTTTTTTCCTCATACTTGATAGCTCTGCCAACAGACTTGATAGAGTTGATGTTCTTTATCTCTGCACGAGTACCGAACTCAGTAGCGTCAGGTCTCATAAGAGAGATATTAACGTCACATCTCAGTGAGCCTTGCTCCATTTTACAGTCGCAAACGCCTGCATACTGCAAAAGCAGAGATATCTGCTCAACGAAAGCCATAGCTTCTTCAGCTGACGCTATATCAGGCTCAGTAACTATCTCGATAAGCGGGATACCGCATCTGTTATAGTCAGCCATTGAGATTCCGTTGAAAGCGTCATGAACGAGCTTACCGGCGTCTTCCTCAAGGTGGATATGGTTTATTCTGATATTCTTTTTCTGACCGTTCACCTCGATAGGCACATATCCAGGACCTACGATAGGTCTGTAAAGCTGTGATATCTGATATGCCTTTGGCAGGTCAGGATAGAAGTAGTTCTTTCTGTCGAATACTGAAAACTTGTTGATACCGCAGTTGAGTGCATAGCCTGCCTTTACAGCATACTCTACAGCCTGCTGATTGATGATAGGCAGAGTACCGGGCATACCTGTACATACAGGGCAGCATCTTGTATTTGGCGCACCTCCGAACTCAGCGGAGCAGTTACAAAAGATCTTAGTTTTGGTAAGCAGCTCGGCGTGGATCTCAAGGCCGATGACCGTTCTCCATTTTTCCATTTGTCTTACCTCCCTTAAAGCTTTGGCGCAACAGGCTTGAAGCCCTTTTCGTATGCGTCGGCAGTCTTGATGATAGTTGCCTCGTCGAACTTTCTGCCTATAACAGACATACCGATAGGCATACCCTTGCTGTCATAGCCGCAAGGAGTTGATATAGCAGGCAGACCTGCGATATTTACTGTAACTGTGCATATATCAGCCTGATACATCTGAACAGGGTCGGAAGTCATCTCAGGGCTGTATGCAACAGCAGGAGTTGTCGGAGTAAGAATAACGTCGCACTTCTCGAATATATCGTTGTATTCTTTTCTTATAAGCTGTCTGAGAGCCATTGCTTTTCTATAGTAAGCGTCATAATATCCGCTTGACAGGCAGTAGTTTCCAAGAAGTATTCTTCTCTTTACTTCCTCGCCGAAGCCCTCTGAACGTGACTTGATTATAAGCTCCTCATAGCTGTCGGCTGTAAGCGTTCTGTGACCGTACTTGATACCGTCATATCTTGACAGGTTTGAAGCCGCCTCAGCACAGGCAAGAAGATAATAACAAGGAACAGCATACTTAAGCGACGGCATAGAACACTCGATAAGCTCAGCGCCCATTGCCTTATATTCCTCAGCAGCCTTTAAAACGGCAGCCTTTACCTCATCATTGATGCCCTCTGCATAGAACTCCTTAGGGAGTGCTATCTTCATGCCCTTCATTGACTCGCCTATCTTTGCGGTGAAGTCAGGCACTTCAAGCTTTGAGCTTGTGCCGTCATGGAAGTCATAGCCGCATATCTCATTAAGAAGGATAGCACAGTCATGAGCGTCAAGACCGATAGAACCTATCTGGTCAAGAGATGAAGCGAAAGCCACAAGACCGAATCTTGAAACTCTGCTGTATGTTGGCTTGATACCTGTTACGCCGCAGAAAGCAGCAGGCTGTCTGATAGATCCGCCTGTATCAGTACCAAGAGCAACAGGTGCAAGTCCCGCAGCAACTGCCGCAACAGATCCGCCTGATGAGCCTCCAGGTACACGGTCAAGATCATAAGGATTCTTTGTCTTTGCAAAAGCGGAGGTCTGCGTAGAGCCTCCCATTGCGAACTCGTCCATAGAAGTCTTGCCGAGCATTACGATATTCTCAGCGTCGAGCTTTTCCATAACGGTCGCATTATAAGGCGGAACAAAGTTTTCAAGCATTTTTGACGCACAGGTGGTCTTTACGCCCTCTGTACAAATATTGTCCTTTACTGCCACAGGTATTCCTGTGAGAGCCTTTGCTTCGCCCTTATCGATAACGCCCTGAGCCTTTTCAGCCTGCTCCAGAGCCTTTTCCTCAGTAACAGTGATAAAGCTCTTTACCTTATCGTCATATTTCTTTATTCTCTCAAAATATGTCTGTGCAAGCTCTTTAGCGGAAATTTCCTTACTGTCAAGAGCCTTACGCATATCACGGATTTTCATTGAAGAAACGTCCAAATTTCACACTACCTTCCTGTTAAATTTACTCTACGACCTTAGGCACTACAAAGCAGTTGTTTGTATTCACTGCATTTGAAAGGACCTTTGAAGTAGGCATAGATTCGATGACCTCGTCTTTTCTCAGATCGTTGAGGTAAACATCATGATTGTCCTTGAGATCGTCATAGGTAATGTCGATTTCCTTTACGGTATCCATAAGATCAATAATATCAGTCATCTGCTCGGCTGTGGCTGCAAGCTCTTTATCGGAATATTCCAGCTTGCTAAGCTCTGCCAGATACTTGACCATGTTCAAATCCATATATAATCCCTGACCTTTCTTAATATTAAGGCAACGCCTTAGGTGCAAAAATACACCAATTCAATTTAATATTATACTACATCTCATACTATTTTGCAAGCAAAAATCACATAAATTCCGATTTTTTTAATATTTGCTCACCAAACGCCCAAAAACAGCAAGACCCACAGAGAAATTCCCTGTGGATCTAAGCGTCATTACTTATTATTCTTTGTATATTTATCGAAAATATCAGTGAAATCAAATGTTGCGAAATAGTCAGCAGGAGTTTCGGCACGTCTGATCATGTCGAAAGAGCCGTCCTCGTGGAGAAGTATCTCTGCTGAACGGAGCTTTCCGTTGTAGTTATAACCCATTGAGAAACCGTGTGCGCCTGTATCGTGGATAACGATTATATCGCCAGTGTCTATCTCAGGCAACATTCTGTCGATCGCAAACTTATCGTTGTTCTCGCAAAGACCGCCAGTTACGTCATACTTGTGGTCGCACGGAGCGTTCTCCTTGCCAAGAACTGTAATGTGATGATATGAACCGTACATAGCAGGACGCATAAGGTTGCAGGCACAAGCATCAAGTCCAACATACTCCTTATAAGTATGCTTATGATGTGTGCAGGTAGCAACGAGATGACCGAATGGAGCGAGCATATATCTGCCAAGTTCTGTGAAGATAGCAACGTCACCAAGACCAGCAGGAACCATTATATCCTCAAATGCCTTGCGAACGCCCTCGCCGATAGCGAAGATATCGTTCTGTGGCTTGTCAGGCTCATATGCTATACCAACACCGCCTGAAAGGTTTACGAACTTGATGTCTGCACCCGTCTTTTCATGAAGCTCAACAGCAAGCTCGAAAAGTATTCTTGCAAGCTTTGGATAATAAGCGTTTGAAACAGTGTTTGAAGCAAGGAAAGCGTGAAGTCCGAAATGCTTTGCGCCTTTCTGCTGAAGTACCTTGAAGCCCTCAAAAAGCTGCTCTCTTGTGAAGCCGTACTTAGCCTCACCAGGGTTGTCCATTATCTGAGTTTCTATCTCGAAATGTCCGCCCGGATTGAAACGGCAACAGATAGTTTCAGGAATACCGCAAAGGTCGTCAAGATAATCTATGTGTGTGAAATCGTCAAGGTTGATATAAGCGCCAAGCTCTCTTGCCTTGAGAAAATCCGCCTTTGGAGTTACGTTTGAAGAAAACATGATGTCGCTTCCGCTGAATCCGCAGCAGTCGCTCATCATAAGCTCAGTAAGAGAAGAACAGTCAACGCCGCAGCCCTCTTCCTTGAGTATTTTCAAAATGAATGGGTTAGGAGTAGCCTTTACAGCGAAATACTCTTTGAAGCCTTTGTTCCAGCTAAATGCCTTGTAAAGATCTCTGGCTCTCTGTCTGATACCCTTTTCGTCGTAGATATGAAAAGGTGTAGGATACTGCTTGATTATCTCCTCAGCCTTTTCCTTGGTTATAAATGGTGTTTTCATTATATATCAATCCTTCTGCAAATAATATATTTTATAAAAATACATATTTATCATACCATTTTAATACGGATTAGTCAAGTGAATTATCTGATTTTAAGAAATAAAATACACTTTATTGTCATTTTTCAATACAGCCACACCACTGTCACACCCATTTTAGTAAAAAAAGCACAAAGCACACAGCCGTAAAAGCCGTGTGCTTTGCATATAAAAGCCTGCTTTATGAAGCCTGATCGAACTGGCTGTTATAAAGCTCGGCATAAAATCCACCCTTTGCCATAAGGGTTTCATGGTTTCCGCTTTCGATAACGTCGCCGTCACGCATAACAAGTATCAGGTCTGCGTTTTTGATAGTCGAAAGTCTGTGTGCGATAACAAAGCTCGTTCTGCCCTTTGTGAGCTTATCCATTGCCCTTTGGATAAGAAGCTCCGTTCTCGTATCGACAGAAGATGTTGCTTCATCAAGTATGAGCATAGGCGCATTCTGGAGCATTGCCCTTGCGATAGTGAGAAGCTGCTTCTGTCCTGCGGATATTGCCACGCTTTCAGAAAGCACTGTATCAAAGCCCTCAGGGAGCGTATGAACGAACTTATCAAGACCGCAGGCTTTGCACACTCTTTCAAGGGACTCATCGCTTATGCCCTCCATGTTGTAAACAAGGTTTTCTCTCACAGTGCCCTCAAAAAGCCATGTGTCCTGCAAAACCATGCTGAACATATTGTGAACAGTTTCACGGCTCAGCTGTGAGATAGGCGTGCCATCTATGGAGATACTTCCACTGTTTATCTCGAAAAATCTCATAAGCAGATTTACCATTGTGGTCTTACCTGCACCAGTCGGTCCAACGATAGCCACCTTCTGACCTGCCTTTACCTCTGCGGAGAAGTTCTTTATTATCACCTTGTCAGGAGTATCAGGATAGCTGAAACGAACATTTTCAAAGCTTACGTTGCCCTTTACCTCAGGCATTTCACTGCTCTTGTCGCTCTCGTCTGGAAGTTCCTCGCTTTCGATAAAGTCAAATATTCTCTGAGCTGACGCAGAGGCTGTCTGCATATTCGTCATGCCCTGAGCTATCTGACCAAGAGGCGATGTGAAAAGTCTTACATAAAGAATGAACGATATTATTACGCCGAATGTGATAGTGCCGTTAAGGGCGAGCATTGAGCCGAAAACGCATACTGCAACGTATGCAAGATTGCCGATAACGTTCATAAGCGGCTGCATGATACCTGACAGAAACTGTGACTTCCAGTTTGCGTTGTATACAGCCTCGTTAAGTCCGCCAAAATGTTTCTTTACATTATCTGCTCCACGGGATATCCTTACTACCTCGTGACCTGAATACATCTCCTCAACATAGCCGTTAAGCTTACCAAGGCTTTCCTGTCTGTCGAGGAAGAACTTCTGTGATTTTGACATTATGAAAACTATCAGGAAAAGTCCGAAGAATGTGATGAACAGTGAGATGAGTGCAAGTCGCCATTCTGTAACGAACATCATTATAAGACAGCCCACAAACTGTGCCGCTGCACTGATTATGGTCGGAAGACTATTTGTAAGACCCTGTTGTAAAGTTGATACATCATTTGTGATACGGCTGAGTATATCGCCCTGTGAATGTGAGTTGAAATACTTCTGTGGAACGCAGTTTATCTTTCTTGAAAGGTCGCTTCTCATTCTGTATGACATTTTCAGCGTGACAGTTGCCATTATATACTGCTGAATAAAGGTAAAAAGCGAGCTTGAAATATATATCGCTCCAAGGAATATTCCTACCCTTGCCACCGCTTTAAGGTCAATGCCTGTCATAAGTCCGTCTGCTATAAGGTCGGTTATCTCGCCCACCTTGTCAGGCCCTATGATAGTCAGCACCGCACCAAGCGCCGCAAGAACCAATGCCACGGCAACGATACCTACACTGCCTTTCATATACTCTATTATTTTTTTCATAGCGGACGCCATTTCGCCCTTACTAGACTTCTCGTATTTTCTCATTATGTAGTCCCCCTTTCTATGCAAGTTCTGCCGCACTTAGCTGTGAAAGTGCTATCTCTTTGTATACGTCGCAGTTTTTCATAAGCTCATCATGAGTACCCATGCCCACGGCTTCGCCACGGTCAAGGACTATTATCTTGTCTGCATGACGGATAGTGCTTATTCTCTGTGCAACGATTATCTTTGTTGTGTCCCCAAGCTTCTCGTTAAGACCCTCTCTGAGCTTTGCGTCTGTCTTGTAATCAAGGGCTGAGAAAGAATCATCAAATACAAGTATCTCAGGCTTTCTTGAAAGCGCTCTTGCAATAGACAAACGCTGCTTCTGTCCGCCTGAAACGTTTCTGCCCATTTGAGATATCATATGCTCTGTGCCGTCAGGAAGCTTATCCACAAACTCCTCCGCCTGAGAAAGCTCGATAGCGTTTTTAAGCTCCTCGTCAGTTTCAGGAGCGGCACTCTCGCCAAAGAAAACATTTTCTCTTATACTTCCTGCAAAAAGCACAGCCTTCTGTGTTACATATCCAAGCTTGTCATAAAGGGTATCGAACTTGTAGTTTTTTACGTTTACGCCGTCCACGAGGACTTCGCCCTCTGTTGCGTCATAAAATCTTGGTATAAGGCTTATAAGCGTTGTCTTGCCGCTTCCTGTTGCGCCGATTATGGCAAGGGTCTGACCCTTTTCTATCTTGAAACTTATGTTGCTCAGCTCGTCCTCAGAGGCATGAGGATATCTGAAAGAAACGTTTTTGAACTCAACAGTACCCTGCTCTCTTCCCTCGCCGACGCTTCCCTCTTTTATGTTCACGTCACGCTCAAGCACTTCGTTGATACGCTCTGCAGATACCTGAGCCGCAGGGAGCATCATGAATATCATAACGAGCATCATAAATGACATTACAACGTATGTGGCATATGTGCTGAATACCACCACGTTGCTGAAAAACGTTATCCTGTCCTGAACAGCCGTCAGGGCTATCTGCTGGATAAGCACTGCTCCAAGCCAGTAGATAGCAAGGGTCAGACCATTCATTCCGATATTCATAACTGGCATCATAAGTGCGAACATTCTCTGGTTTTTGAGCTGTGTGTTCATCATATCCTTGCTTGGAACATCGAACTTGTCGTTCTGATATTTCTCAGCATTAAAAGCATGGACAACGTTTATGCCTGTGAGATTTTCTCTTGCCACACGGTTTATTTTATCAGTTAGCTTCTGAACAATACGGAATCTCGGTATGCAGGTAGCCATAACTGCAAGAACGAATACGCATATCACCACAACGAACGCCGCAGTCACCGCTGAAAGCTCCCAGCTCTTGCCCAGTATCTTTATAACAGCCCAAACCGCCATGATAGGAGATTTTATTATCATCTGAAGTCCCATTGACACTATCATCTGTATCTGTGTGATGTCGTTTGTTGTCCTTGTTATAAGGCTAGGTATGGAAAAGTCCTGCATCTCCTCGCTGCCCATATCCATAACATGGTTGAACAGCTTTTCTCTTATTGTGTAGCTGAATCCTGAGGCAGTCTTTGCGGAAAGATAGCCGCAGACGATAGCAAGAGCGGCACTTGCAAGGGTACAGCCAAGCATTTTAAGTCCGACGTTCAGGATATCGGAAGTTTCACTGCCTGCCGTGTTGAGCATCATGGTCAGGTCAGTCATATAGTCAGGCAGCGTCAGGTCAAAATACACCTGTCCCAGCACCAGAAGTGCACAGAGAACAGCCATAAGCACCTCACGCTTGCCCATCTTTTTAAGCAGTTTTATCATAGTTGTTACCTCCTTCTACATACATTCTTTAAGAATGCTGTCTATATTGTCGCTAACGATATGCAGGCATTTTTTGAAATGTGCCATGTCATCGTCCGAAAAGCCAGCGATAAGCTTGTGTGCGAACTTTTTCTGCAGCTCTCTGCCCTCTTTTATAACAGGCTGGGCCTTTTCTGTGCAGACCAGACGGCATTTTCTTCTGTCGCCCTTTACCGCCTGCCTTTCAACAAAGCCTGCTTCCACAAGCTTTTCTACATGGAAAGACACAAGCGCCGCCTTGATATTCCTATATCTACACACATCACCCGCTGTGTTGAACTCAGGATTGTTCGCAAGAAACATGAGTACGTCAAGCGCCGTCTTTGGCATATCGAGCTTTTTACAAAGGGGCTGCATGACTTTTTCATATGCTTCTGCAAGCTTCTTTGAATGATCAAACATATGAGTTGCTGTTGTCATATTATCGTTCATTGTCAAACCTCCAATATTAGATATTTCAAATTTGAACAATCTAATATTAACACTTTTTCAAAAGCTATTCAATGAACATTTTGTAAATTCAGCTTCTTATAATGTCATTTTTGTAACAATGCAACAAAAATCAAATATATGGACTATAATATTTGTACAGCAATAAAACCGCCCTCTCCGCTATTGCAATAAAGGGAGAAATGTGTTATAATAACGATGTATGGGCAGAGTATTCGCTCTGCTTCACCTTTTAAGAAAGGAAAGTGGTGCAAAATGGATATTGTAAAAGGCGATATTCTTGTAATGAAGAAAAGTCACCCCTGCGGCAGTAACAGAATGATAGTTCTGCGCTCAGGCATGGATTTCAAGCTGCGCTGCGAGGGCTGCGGACGAGAGTTCATGATAGTACGCAGCAAAGCCGAAAAGAACGTAAAAACTATTATCAGAGAGGCTGAGTCATAGCTATTCTCGCAATTTATGATATATAACAAATGTATGATATGAAATAAAAATGACAGGAGAATATAACTATGTTTGAAAAGCTCAAAGCACTCGAAGATAAATTCAATGAAATAAACGAAAAGCTCATGCAGCCTGAAACTATAAACAACACTTCACTGTATACGAGCCTTATGAAAGAATACAAGACACTTACGCCGATAGTTGAAAAGTTCGGCGAATACAAAAAGGCAAAGGCTGCCAATGACGAAGCCATCGAGCTTCTTGACGCAGGCGGAATGGATAAGGACTTCAAGGAAATGGTGCAGATGCAGCTTGAGGAATCCAAGGAAGATATGGCTAAGCTTGAAGAAGAGCTTAAGCTTCTCCTGCTGCCGAAAGACCCTAACGATGAGCGTAACGTTATCATAGAGATAAGAGGCGGAGCAGGCGGTGAGGAAGCTGCGCTGTTTGCAGGCTCTCTTTATAGAATGTATTCAATGTATGCCGCTTCAAAGGGCTGGACCATAGAAGTCATGAACGCCAACGAAACAGAGCTTGACGGCTATAAGGAAATAACTTTCAGCGTGTCAGGCGAGGGAGCATATTCAAGACTTAAATACGAAAGCGGAGTACACAGAGTTCAGCGTGTACCTGAAACTGAGTCACAGGGCAGAGTTCACACGTCTACTGTTACAGTTGCCGTGCTTCCAGAGGCTGACGAAGTGGAGCTTGACCTTAACGAAGAAAAAGATCTGAAAATAGACGTGTTCCGTTCATCAGGAGCAGGCGGACAGCACATCAACAAGACATCTTCCGCTATCAGAATAACTCATCTGCCTACAGGTATGGTAGTTGAGTGTCAGGACGAGCGTTCACAGTTCAAGAACAAGGAAAAGGCTCTGAAAGTTCTCCGTTCAAGACTTCTTGACCAAAAAGTTCAGGCTCAGAACAAGGAGATCGCAGACAACAGACGTTCACAGGTGGGAACAGGTGACCGTTCCGAAAGAATAAGAACTTACAACTATCCTGAGGGAAGAATTTCCGACCACAGAATCGGTCTTACTATCTACAGACTTGAACAGGTGCTTAACGGCGCACTTGATGAAATAATCGACGCACTTGCAACAGCCGATCAGGCTGCCAAGCTTGCAAGTCAGGAAGAAGAATAAAAAATGTTTGACACAAAAATACTTGGCACTGACGAGGACAGCATAGCATATGCCGCAAAGCTGCTCTCACAGGGTGAAGTCGTTGGTATGCCGACGGAAACTGTATATGGTCTTGCGGCGAACGCTTTTGATGAAGCGGCTGTAAGAAAAATATTCGCCGCAAAGGGCAGACCTGCCGACAATCCTCTAATAGTGCATATATCTGACATTTCTCAGCTTGAGGGACTTGTGGATAAGATACCGCCCCTTGCTGTAAAGTGCGCAGAAAAATTTTGGGCAGGACCTCTCACAATGATAATGCCAAAGTCTGAAAAGATACCAATGGTAACGAGCGGAGGACTTGACACAGTGGGCATAAGAATGCCGTCACATAAGGTGGCAAGAGCGCTTATCTCAGCCTGCGGCTTCCCTATCGCCGCACCGTCGGCAAACCTTTCAGGAAGCCCGTCACCTACAACAGCACAGCACGTCCTTAACGATATGCACGGCAGGATACCTGCCATAATAGACGGCGGAGCTTGCGGAGTGGGCGTTGAATCAACTGTTATAAGCTTTGAAGGCGAGGACGGAATAAGACTTCTCAGACCGGGATTTATCTCAGCCGAGGATCTTATGGAGATCACCCCGAACGTTCTTATCGACAAGGGCGTTTTGGAAAAGCTGGGTGAGAACGTAAAAGTTCGCTCACCTGGTATGAAATACAAGCACTATGCCCCAAAGGCTGATGTGACTATCATTGACAGCAGTCTTGAAGCTTTCAGAGAATATGTGAAAACTCACGCTGACAATGACACCACACTTATGGTGTTCACTGACAGCGATTGCGAGGGGCTTGATATACCCCACATCTGCTATGGCGCAAATGACGAGGAACAGGCAAAAGAGCTTTTTGACGTTCTCAGAGGACTTGATGATATAGGTGCAAAGAAAGTTTTTGCACGCTGTCCTAACAAAGACGGCGTGGGGCTTGCAGTGTATAACCGACTTTTAAGAGCCGCAGGCTTTCAGGTGGTGAAACTGTGAAAAAAACAGTAGTAGGGCTTACAGGTCAAAGCGGTGCAGGCAAGACAACTATATCGGACGCTTTCAGAGAAAGTGGCTTTGAGATAATAAACTGCGATATAGTTGCAAGAGAAGTCACAAACGCTGATAGCGAATGCTGTAAAGAGCTTGCAAAGCTTTTCCCAAGCTGCTTTGACGAGAACTGTTCTCTTGACAGACAGAAGCTCGGGGAGATAGTTTTTTCAGATAAGAATAAGCTTCAAATGCTCAATGATACCATATACCCTTTTATAAACAAGCTTATTGACGAAAAGATAAACGCCGCACCAAGCAGGTTCATACTTCTTGACGCACCGACCCTTTTTGAAGCAGGTGCGGATAAGCTTTGCAGTGTTATCGTAAGCGTTGTGGCAGACTTTGGCATAAGGCTTGAAAGGATAACCAAAAGGGACGGCATTTCGGCGGAGCTTGCAAAAAAGCGTTTTTCTTCTCAGCATACTATGGAATTTTTCAAGGCTCACAGCGATTTCGTCATTGAGAACAACGGCTCTGTGAATGACACATTCCAAAAGACCTGTGAGGTCATAGAAACAATAAAGGAAAGATATAATGGCGGCTAATGGAAAAAACAGCAGGCGTAAAAAGAAAAAGCACATAAAAAAAGGTCCCGTACTCATAGCAGTCATACTTCTGCTGTGCGGTATAGGCTGGCTCACATATCTTTATCACGAGCAGATAATCAACAAGGCAAAGGATATTCCGAACTCTTTTTCATATCCTACAGATTATGAGGAGTATGTAATAAGATACAGCACCAAGTACAAGTGCGACCCTGTGCTTGTGTTCTCTGTGATAAAAGTGGAAAGCGGCTTTAATAAGGACGCTGTTTCATCAGTGGGTGCCAGAGGTCTTATGCAGCTTATGGAGGACGCATACGATTGGATAAAATATCGCCTTGACGATCAGCGTGACAACACCTATGATGATATGTTCGACCCTGAACTTAATATCCAATATGGCACATACTATCTCAGCTATCTTATGGAAAAGTATGACGGCTCTGTAGAGCTGACAGCGGCAGCATATCACTGCGGAATGAATCTTGTTGACAGTTGGATAGAAAACGGCACTGTTGACCCTGACAATTTCAAAGTCAGCGACATACCTGACGAAAATGACCAGACTTCAAACTATGTGCGCAAGATACGCAAAGCCTATGACAATTATAAGGATATACTCAGCAGTCATGGGGATATTACAGAAAGCAGTTAAGCAAAACCATGCGCAGGGGCGAACAGTGTCCGCCCATTGTAACGCAGTTTCAATAAGAATACATTAAAAGGAGGACTTTACAATGGATAACAAGAAGAAAGAAAAGTCCGAGGGCGAAAAGCTTGCAGAAAAGCTTCTTTCGGATAAGAAAAACGGTGGACTTCGCCTTAGCGAAGAAAAAATCAAAAAGGCAGACAAGTTCTGCGAGGGCTATAAAAGCTTTCTGAACACTGCAAAGACAGAGCGTGAGGCTGTTATCGAGGCAGTGGCTCAGGCTGAAAAAGCAGGCTTCAAGCCTTATGAAAAGGGCAAGAAGTATGACGCCGGCGACAAGTTCTATTTTGTAAACAGAGGAAAGGCTATCATACTTACAGTTATGGGCAAGGACGGTCTTGAAAAAGGTATCAGACTTGCTGCTGCTCATATCGACTCACCACGTCTTGACCTTAAGCAGAACCCACTTTACGAGGACAAGGAACTTTGCCTGTTCAAGACACACTATTACGGCGGCATAAAAAAATATCAGTGGACAACTGTTCCAATGTCACTTCATGGCGTTGTTATAAAGGCTGACGGCGAAAGCGTTACAGTAAATATCGGCGAGGACAAGGACGACCCTGTTTTCTGCGTAACTGATATCCTGCCACACCTTGCAGACGCTCAGATGAAAAGACCTGCTCCACAGCTCATCAAGGGCGAGGAGCTTAATCTGCTCATAGGCTCCAGACCATTCAGAGATGACGCTGTTTCAAACAAGGTAAAACTCAACATAATGGCTATTCTTAACGAGAAATACGGCATCGTAGAGGACGATTTCGTTTCCGCAGAGCTTGAAGCTGTTCCTGCATTCAAGGCACAGGACGTTGGCTTTGACAGAAGCATGGTAGGCTCTTATGGTCAGGACGACAGAGTTTGTGCATACACAGCTTTGCAGGCTATCCTCAAATGCAAAGACCCTAAAAAGACCTGCATGACCATACTCACAGACAAGGAAGAAACAGGAAGTGACGGCAACACAGGACTTAACAGCTCATATCTGCCATACTTCATTGCTGACCTTGCAAAGGTATACGGACTTGAGGGCAGAAATGTTATCTCTGCTTCTGAGTGCCTTTCAGCAGACGTAAATGCGGCATATGACCCAACATTCTCAGAGCCGTTCGAGATAAGAAACTCATCACAGATAAACTACGGCGTTGTTGCCACAAAGTTCACAGGCGCAAGAGGCAAGTCAGGCACTTCCGATGCTTCTGCTGAATTTGTGGGCAGAGTAAGAAAGCTCTTTGACGAACACAACATCGTTTGGCAGACAGGCGAGCTTGGCAAGGTCGACGGCGGCGGTGGAGGAACTGTCGCACAGTATATCGCAAACCTTGACATGAACGTTATCGACGTTGGCGTACCAGTGCTTTCAATGCACGCACCATTTGAGATAACCTCGAAGATAGACACTTATATGGCATATAAGGCTTTCTCAGTTTTCTTTGCTGACTAATTTGATATCAAATAAGCATATCCGCTTTCCCATTTGGGGAGGGCGGATCTTTTTTTGTCCCCATTGCGACAATTTTTCCATCCAAGCAGTGCTATCATAATATCAAAGGGAGGAACGCCATGAAAATTTACATAGATATACTCCTTGTGACAAACGCCATTATGACGCTTATCATGCTGGAAGCGGCAGGCAGGATATGTCACAAGGTCATAAGTCCGCTGCGGCTGTTGACAGCTTGCTCGGTGGGAGGACTTTCGTCGCTTGTTATGGCTATAGACAGCAGAGGATATTTCACTGCAGTTCTTATTGTGGTGATAAAGCTTGTCAGTGCGGTATTCTCAGTGCTTATAGCCTTTGGGTGTAAAGACCCTTGGCAACTACTTCGATACTTTATAATATACTGTGCAGTGGACGCAGTTTTCACGGGTATAGTGGTGACCCTTTGGCAGATATCAGGTAGCAAGGTGATTTTTTTCAGAAACCTCACTGTGTATTTTGACATCTCTCTATTTAAGCTTGCCCTTGCCTGCGGTATAGCATATGGTCTGCTCTGTCTTTATGAGAACATCACACGCAGGTGTTTCAACAAGGTCGCAAAATACGAAGCCATATACGAAAATGGTGGCTGTATAGTGAAAGTCCCTGCCATATGCGACAGCGGGAACAGGCTTTGCGACAGCTTCACAGGAACGCCAGTGGTGGTTTTCTGCTGTGACAGGCTTTTCTATCACTACGACCTTGACCGTGACGAGCCTGACCCTCTAAGCGGTTTCAGGCTTATCCCCTGCTCTACTGTCAGCGGTGAGGGAATTATCCACATAACCGCCGCAGGGAGCGTAAAGATAATCGACGATAAAGACCGTGTACACAACGTCAGATGCTATGTGGGCATAAAGCCCTCGCTAAACGGAAAATCACGGGCTATATTCAACCCCGCATTGCTGGGATAATACAGGAGGAATACAAATGACCACACTTAAAACACTCGCTCTAGGGCTGAACAGATTTTTGAGCCGTTTGTTTTCAGACGACCCCGAAACTATAGATTACCTAAATGGTGCAGATTCGTTACCGCCGCCTCTAAACAAAGAGGAAGAGAAAAAAGCCTTTGAGCTTCTTGAAACAGACCCCAAAAAAGCCCGAGAACTGCTTATCGTGCATAATCTCAGGCTTGTGGTATATATAGCAAAGAAGTTTGAGTCAACAGGCACAGGCATAGAGGATCTTATCTCAATAGGCTCTATAGGGCTGATCAAGGCGGTGAACACCTTCTGTCCTGATAAAAACATCAAGCTCGCGACCTATGCTTCACGGTGCATAGAAAACGAGATACTTATGTTTCTGAGAAAATCAAATCAGTATAAAAATGAAATATCCATAGACGAACCGCTGAATGTTGACTGGGACGGCAACGAACTGCTTTTATCTGATATTCTAGGCACCGATGACGACACCGTGAACAAGGGCATAGAAAGCGAAGTTGAGAAACAGCTTCTTCTGGAGGAGATCGAAAAGCTCTGCCCTCGTGAAAAGCAGATAATGAAAATGCGATTTGGGCTTTCAGGCAAAAAAGAAATGACCCAGAAGCAGGTCGCTGATGAAGTCGGTATATCTCAATCCTACATATCAAGACTTGAAAAGCGGATAATAAAATCCATACGGCGAAATTTAGAAAAAATATGCTGATTAAAAAACTGGCGAACACGCAAAATGTTCACCAGTTTTTATGTTATATGGGATAATTTTGTTTTCACAGCAGTGTAATTCTTCTCAGAAATAGGGATCACCTTGCCATATGTAAGTTCTATTCTGTAACGGCTTATACGGCTTACATATTCAGGATTTACAAGATAATTTTCATGACAGCGCACAAACATATCCCTATATCGTCTTTCAAACACCTTAAGGCTCTGCACTGATTCAAATGAGCCGTCAATGGTATATATGACGCAGTGACTGCCACTGCTTTCCACATAAGCTATCCATGACCTATCCAGAAAAACAAGCGACCTGTCTACGCCATTTACTATCACTCTCTTTGTACGCCTTTCACCTGAACAGACATTTTTCTTGTATATTTCTTCATAATGTACAGGATATATCCTGTCACGTTCATCATATTTAATGGCATTGGAAATGTGACAAAGCCTTATTTTTTCCTCACCGTTCTCGCTCACCCATGTAAACTGCATCCTTTGATCTGCTCTCCCAACACTGCTGTCAGGCCAAATCGTATCCAAAATGAAAAACATTATGACCTCGCAGGAACATTCCGTAAGACCTATGGAAAACACCTTTAGGTCGCTGAGCACAAATTCAAGCTTGTGTTCTTCTTGCGAAAAAGCATCAACAAGCGCCTTTCTGGTGCGTATCACATGCTTCTCAGCAGGACCTATCCACAGAATGTCTTCATGACAGGCATTAAGAAAGCTGTCTATCTCGTTATTGTAGTACTTAGTGAGAATATCGGCTGAACGTGTTTCAAGAACTCTATATTCCATGAAATCAAATCCTCCGTTTGCTGAATTAATTTGTACATTTTTTATTGTTTCTTCTATTATACGACATTTTTATTATTTTGTCAATAATACTGACACAATTTCATTTTCGCAAAATTTCGACAGATAAACTATGTATAAATTCTTCAGAAGTTTTATTGTAATTTTAAAGCATATGTGATATACTTAGACCATACGATAAATGAAAGGAGAAGATATCTTGGCGATAGATAGATTTTATGCGGTGATACCCGCTTATGAGCCTGATGAAAAAATGCTGGCTGTTATTGACGATATATCTTCATTGACCGATTTTCATATAATTGTCATTAATGACGGCAGCGGCAAGGATAAGCTGCCGATTTTTGCCGAAGCCGCAAAAAAAGCCATAGTTCTCACCCATGAGGTAAACAAAGGCAAGGGGCGTGGCATAAAAACCGCACTTGAATACATAAAAGAACATGAAGCCGATACTGTGGGCATCGTCATTGCGGACGCAGACGGACAACACAAGGTGGAGGATATAATAAGGGTGTCGGAAGCCCTGAAAAGCTCCCCCGACAAGCTTATTATGGGTTGTCGCAGATTTTCGGGAAAGATACCACTGCGAAGCAAATTCGGCAACAACATCACAAAATTCGTTTTCTCATTTGCCGCAGGAGTAAAGGTAAGCGACACGCAGACGGGCTTGCGTGGCTTTTCCTCAAAGCTCATACCTTTTATGCTGTCGGTAAACGGTGACAGATATGAGTTTGAGATGAATATGCTACTTGAATGTGCAAGAGAAGGCATAAGATTCTATGAAGTGCCTATCGAAACAGTTTACCTTGGCAAAAACGAGTCATCACATTTTAATCCTATCAAAGACTCATGGAGAATATACAAGGATATACTGAAATTCTCATGCTCATCACTTCTTAGCTTCTGCGTGGACTATATTTGCTACAGCATTTTCGCAATGATAAGCGGGAACGTAGCGTTTTCTAACATATGTGCAAGAGTGATAAGCTCCATTTTCAACTTTTCCATGAATAAAAAATTCGTCTTTAAAAATAAGGAAGGCATTGCAAAGACAGCTGCAAAATACTTTCTGCTTGCCGCATTCATACTAGCTGCAAACACAATAATGCTAGAGCTATGTGTGAAATATCTCATACACAACAAATATATCAGCAAAATACTTATAGAAGTGCTGCTTTTCTTTATAAGCTGGGCGGCGCAAAAAAGTTTCGTTTTCAGAAAGAGGGAAAGAAAAATTGACGAATAAGACAAAAAAGCCAATGCCTGTCTGGGCAATGATCATAACGGACGTTGTGCTTACAGCGGCAGCGATAGGCGTGTTCATGCTTTTTGACTACGTTATGCCGCAAAGTTCAGGAATAAAGGGAGAAGTGATCGCAACAGTTGACAGCTCCGCAGAGGGTAGCTTCACCCTGCCAAATGCGGCTGACAACTCGCAGGCAGAAAGCACTGCGCAGGACGACAGCGAGCCTGCAGTTACCACAACAGCTCCGCAGGCAGAAAAGGCTACAACCACACTGCGTACTGAGCAGACGAACCGCAGAAACTGGGGCAATCAGGACACTGCCGACTATCGTTCAGACCAGAACGCTATAAGCAGTATAACAAACGGTGCCATAACCTCTGAGGAGCTTGGCTCGGCTTCAACTGACAATGCTCAGGTGACATTATACAAAAAATCTATCGGTGAGGGAAGCAACAAGATAACCTATTTTGTGGCTGATGTTTATGTCACAAGCGCAAGCGAGATAAAAGCCGCCTTTGCAGACGGAGAATTCGGTAAGAACATCAAGGACTCAGTATTCAGTATGGCGGTGGAAAACAAAGCTCTTTTCGCCATAAACGGTGATTTCTATGGTAATTCAGAACGCAGTATCGTTATAAGAAACGGTATAAAATACCGTGATGATGTCAACGACGCAGACGTGTGCGTGCTGTTCACAGACGGCACAATGCAGACCTACTCCCCGTCTGAATATGACAGCGACGCTGTTATAGCAAAAGGTGCATGGCAGGCTTGGAACTTTGGTCCTGCACTTCTTGACGGAAGTGGCAACGTTCTTGAAACGTTCAACACAACAAAATATCTCAACAGTGCAAATCCACGTTCAGCTATCGGCTGTGTGTCGGCAGGCCACTATATTTTCGTGACAGTTGACGGCAGAAACGAAGGCTACTCAAAGGGCGCAACTCTCAGCGAGCTTGCGGCTATCATGAGCGATGAGGGCTGTATGTCTGCGTTCAATCTTGACGGTGGAAAGTCCGCTATGATGTACTTCAACAAAAGCATTGTGAACGCTCCTGACGGCGGTGGACGTGACCTCAGTGACATTATCTATATAGGAGGATAAAAATGAAAAGACTAAGCAAAATTCTCCCACATATCACGATAATACTTGCGGGAATGTTCATTGTATTCTGGATATTGGATATACTCAACCCTACAATGAATTTCATAAACAGAAAAATATCCAACAAGCTTCTGCTGGCGTTTTGCATATCAGCCATAATAACAGCGATACTAGCGGTCTACTATCAGCGCAAGAGCGACAGAAAAGAATAGAACTAATGCAGAGTCACACGGCTCTGCATTTTTTTATGGTCAGATTTTCCTGAAAAATATCTGTATAGTTCCTGATTGAAAGGTAATAATTATATTATCACAGCAGCATAAAATGCTGCTTTTTAACAGGAGCGTGCGATGCAGTACAATAAAGTTGAGATAAGCGGAGTGAACACCAATGAGCTTAAAACGCTGAAAGAGTCGGAAAAGCTGGAGCTTTTGAAAAAAGCCCATTCAGGTGACAAGAAAGCCCGTGAGGAGCTTATAAACGGCAATCTCAGGCTCGTGCTGAGCGTTTTGCAGAAGTTTGTGAGCCGAAGCGACTCCCCTGACGACCTTTTTCAGGTGGGAGTTGTGGGGCTTATCAAGGCGATAGATAATTTCGATACCTCTCTTGATGTGAAGTTTTCTACCTACGCTGTGCCTATGATAGCAGGAGAGCTTAGAAGATTTCTTCGTGATTTTCAACCCATGAGGGTGAGCCGTTCTCTCCGTGACCTTGCTTATAAAGCAATGCAGGCGAAAGAACAGCTCATATGTGAAAACCAGAAAGAGCCTACTGTTGAGCAGATAGCAGACACTATCACCGAAAAGCCTAGTCAGGTGGTCATTGCCCTTGAAGCCATAACCGACCCGGTCTCACTCTATGAGCCTGTGTATTCTGACAACGGCGACGCTCTTTATGTATTGGATCAGGTGAGCGACTCCTATGACGATAAAAGCTGGCTTGAAGAGCTTTCATTGAAGCAAGCCATGAGCGAGCTTCAGCCTCGTGAACGTAATATACTCTTCCTGCGCTTTTTCAAAGGACAAACTCAGGTGGAGGTAGCAAAAAATATTGGCATCTCTCAGGCACAGGTATCACGGCTTGAAAAAGGTGCATTGGAACACATCAAGAAAAGTATCTAACGTCTGTCGCAATACGCTAAATCGACATTTGTGAATATTTTTGTTATATGCAATTACAATAAGGTCACGTTTTTGAAACAATTTGATTAATAATGTGCCATTAAAGTTGCTTGTAGTCAAAAAATTTGATATAATAATATAGGAGTTATTATGTTAAATCGTCATAAGGGAGTTGAAGTGTATGCTGACTGATTATTCGGTCCTTATTTCCGAGTCATATGACGGCCAGCATAAACTGTTGACCGAGGAACTGAAACGCAAGGGTACAAAGGTCCATATATGCGGTGATACTGAAATAGAGCTTGAGATAGGTGCTGTAAAATATACTCCTGACGTTATCGTTATTGACTGCTGTAAGCTGGGATATAAAAAGCTTCTGCATTTTCGTGAGATACTTCACGAAAATGACATTTATCCCATAATATATAACATCTACACTTATGATGACACAGAAACGATCCGTATTCTTCTCGATTATGATGATATTCTGCACATACTTATGCCATACGACGCTAAGAACGTATGCCACTATATGCTTGACAAGTTAAAAAGGATACCTGTCGATCCTGATATCCTTAGACAGAATATTTCAAAGGAGATACATAGGATCATAACATCAACGGGCATAAACCGCAAGCATTCAGGATATGACCATATCTACTACATGATATTCCTTCTTATATTCAAATATAACGGTAATAGAGTACAAATAGGCGAACTTTATAAGGACATTGAAAAACAATACGGAAAAAGCACTGCGGCTATTGAACGCTCAACAAGAAGTGCTATAGTTTCAGGCTGGGAAAAAATGAAGCCTGTGGATAAGCAAATGCTTTTTGAAAGTTGCCTTGCTAACGGAACAAAGCCTACAAATGCAATGTACATAAACACTATAGCTTTATATATAAAGCATTTGTATAACGATCAGTTGGAGATGTATTACAAAAACAAAAACGATCATACATAGGACGATCCCCAAAGTGCATACCTATTATAAAGGGTATGCACTTTTTTTGAAAGGGGAAAGTTTCATGATATGTAGTTTTTCAAGCTTGCGAAATAAAGAGGTCGTCAATATGCGAACAGGACTGAAAATAGGCTATGTTGATGATATAGAAATGGATACTCAGGGAGCGAATATAGTTTCACTGATCGTCTATGGCAAACCAAGGGCTTTCGGTATCATGGGCAGAGATGAGGATATTATCATAAAATGCTCGGATATCGAACTTATCGGCGAAGATACCATACTTGTAAAATTCAATGATAGTGCAGTATGCACAAAGAACAGAACTGTAAAAGTCGAAAATTTGTTAAAATAAATTGTCGAAAGCTCTTGAAATGAAATAGAAAATATGATATAATATTAAAGCAATTCGCACGGACAGGTTTTTGCCGTTGGTCCTGCCGTAAGACAGGTGAAAGCAAGTAAAGCCGTCCGGAGGATAAAAACATCTGCATAAGCAGAAATCTAAAACCAAACAGGAGGTTACTACAATGGGAGTAGTATCAATGAAGCAGCTTCTTGAAGCTGGTGTACACTTTGGTCACCAGACAAGAAGATGGAACCCTAAAATGGCTCCATACATTTTCACAGAAAGAAACGGAATTTACATCATCGATCTTCAGAAGACCGTTAAGAAGCTTGAAGAAGCTTATATGTTTATCCGTGACATCTCAGCTAATGGCGAAGAGGTACTTTTCGTAGGTACAAAGAAGCAGGCTGGAGATTCTATCAAGGAAGAGGCACTGAGAGCTAATGCACATTATGTAAATGCAAGATGGCTCGGCGGTATGATGACAAACTACAAGACGATCCAGCAGAGAATCAAGAGACTTGAGCAGCTCCACACAATGGAAGAGGACGGCACATTCGACCTTCTCCCTAAGAAGGAAGTTGTTAAGCTGAAGCTTGAGATAGAAAAGCTTGAAAAGTTCATGGGCGGTATCAAGAACATGAAGAAGCTTCCAGGCGCACTTTTCGTTGTTGACCCAAGAAAGGAAAAGATCGCTGTAGCAGAGGCTAAGAAGCTTGGCATACCTGTAGTAGCTATCGTTGACACAAACTGCGATCCTGACGATGTTGATTATGTTATCCCAGGTAACGATGACGCTATCAGAGCAGTTAAGCTTATCGCTGGTTGCATGGCTAACGCTATAATCGAAGGCAGACAGGGTGAGGACGCTGAGTCCGCTGAAGAGGCAGATAAGGTGGAAGAAGCTGACGAGGCTGCTGAATAAGAGCTGAAATTTCAGGCAGGCATTTATAGTATATTTGTCTGCCTATTTCGATATAAAACACTAGGAGGAATAATAATGGGTAAGGTATCCGTAGCAGAGATCAAAGAACTTATGACAGCAACAGGCGTTGGCATGATGGACTGCAAGAAGGCTCTTGTAGAAGCTGACGGCGATATGGAAAAGGCAGTAACACTTCTCCGTGAAAAGGGACTTGCTACACAGGCTAAGAAGAGCGGCAGAGTTGCAGCAGAGGGTATCTGCACAGCTGTAGTTAAGGGCAACGTAGGCTGCGTTCTTGAAGTAAACATCGAAACAGACTTTGCTGCTAACAATGATGAGTTCAAGGCTTTCGTTGCAGCAGTTGCTGATACAGTAATCGAGACAAACCCTGCTGACGTTGACGCACTTAAGGCAACAAAGATCAGCGGTGGTGACAAGACAGTTGAAGAGACACTTCAGGATCTGTTCATCAAGATCAGAGAGAACATGGTAATCAGAAGATTCAAGAGAATGGAAGGCATTCTTGTTCCTTACGTTCACGGTGCAGGCAGCATCGGCGTTATGGTAAAGCTTGATTCTGACATTGCAGCTGACAATGCTGAGCTCCTTGCTGCTGGTAAGGACTGTGCACTTCAGGTTGCAGCTATGAATCCTGCATACCTGAACAGAGAGGCTGTTCCTGCTGACGCTCTTGACAAGGAGAGAGAGATCATGCTGGCTCAGATGGCTGAGGATCCTAAGATGGCTAACAAGCCTGAGCAGGTAAAGCACAAGATCATCGACGGTAAGATCGGCAAATACTATTCTGAGAACTGCCTCCTTGAGCAGGCATTCGTTAAGGATGATAAGGTATCTGTTGGCAAGTACGTTGAATCTGTAGCTAAGAAGCTTGGCGGCAAGATCGACGTTGTTGAGTACGTTCGTTTCGAGAGAGGCGAAGGCGTAGAGAAGAAGGAAGAGAACTTTGCTGACGAAGTTGCAGCAATGACAAAGTAATCTTTCTGACATAAATGAAAGTCCCTCGGTGGTTAGCCGAGGGACTTTTTTTATGGGCTTTTGATTGTAACTTGTCAAGTTTAATTATACTGCGTCATTCGGCTATGCGATATAATATAAGTAGAAGTTAATATGTCTTCAGTAGAGAGTGTCTTAAATATAATATGCTCTCTTTTTTGTTGACCTTTTTCTTTTGTTGAGGTCAGCAACAGAGGGAAAATAGACTTGACAGAATCCTCTGAAAAGAGGTATAATGACAGAAAGGTAGTTGAAAATATAATGATAAATTCAATAAAAAAACCTATTAAATTGCCTATTGAGCAGAAACATACAGGTAAGGGCAATCCAAACGCTGTTTTTGGTATTGAGCTTAATAATCGCCAAAAGGATCTACTCGAAAAGCTTTCTGAGTTTGACAGCAAAGTAATAGTCGATAAGAAAAGCGTTAATATGGCTGATCTTTCGGCGTTGACTGCTCACACAGGTGATGAGTTCGCATTGTTCACAAAGGGCAAGAATAGGCTCATAATTCGTGGTAATTCCTCAAAGGAGTGATATTATGTGCAAGCTTTTTGATGAATGGAGAAACGAAATTAAAGATTATTGTAGGCAGCAGGGTCTTAACTTTGATACGGCTGAAAAGTTGTCACAATCCTGGAATAAGAATACGGTGGCGTTGTCTTACCGTGATCCAAGCAAAGGTTCAAATGGACTTCTTGATGATACTCCGTGTCCGTTGGTTTTGCTGATACGCCGTGAAAAGAATGGCAAGCTCGTTTTTGAGCAGACAGAACACACTAAAAAATATCTTGCGTAGTGTAGCTTTTTTAGTAGCGAAACTGAAAAACTATCTAAAAATGTATTGGAACGAAAAATAAGATAAGAAGCGGCATCCTCTGAACTTATAGCTCTTGACTTTTTATTAGCATTGTGATATAATAAAAATGACAAAAGGGTACTGCATAAGCCTATTGGCTAAGCGGTTTCTCCCAAAGATTTAGTGAAAAGAAACACCGTTACTTGTGAGATTATTGGCGGTGTTTCTTTTCGTGAGGGTTTGCCAAAGAAAAGTCTATTTTGTCAAGTAAAAGCGAAACGAAAAGCCCACTCAGTTTTGTAACTGAGTGGGTGTTTCTTTTCGTAAGCGTTTGCCAAAGAAAAGTCTATTCGCTCCTGCTGGGATGGAAATTCCTTGCATGGTCTGTTTTTTAGAGTAGGGTGCGGAGGATTTGACGAGTACATTGCATTTATTTCATCACACTTAAAACAAAGCCCCTCGGTGATAAGCCGAGGGGCTTTGTTTATGCTTTAAAATATTCAAGGACAGCGTCCAAACTGTCCATTTTCTTGTACACCATTGACAATATCTCATCTGTCGGTGCAATAAGATCTGGCACCATTATTGGTATCATCTTCGCATTATAAGCCGCCTTTATGCCATTGTAAGAGTCCTCTACAGCAACAGTTTTCTCAGGCCTTACTCCCAGCTTCTCACAGGCAAGTAAATATATCTCAGGCTGTGGCTTTGAATGTTTTATCATATCTCCGCCAATAACCACATGGAAATAATCAAGCAGACCTGCTCCCTTTAGATTTTTGATAACCCCTTTGTAAGACGTTGATGAAGCAAGTCCTACCTTTATATCACGCTCTTTAAGATAAGAAAGCAACTCCCTTGCTCCGCTTTTCAGAGGCAAACCACGCTCAGCGATAATATCTGCACAAATGGCTTTTGCTTCGTCATAAAGTTCGGGTATTGACACTTTGTCACCATATGCGGCTTCTAGGATAGCCATTGTGTCAACAGTGCTTCTGCCAATGCACTTCATAGCATTTTCGTGAACGTTGGTCAGACCATATTTCTTCCCAAGGCGCTCCCAGCTTTCAAGACCTATTACTTCGCTGTCGAAAATAACGCCGTCCATATCGAATACGATTCCGTCAAGTTCTGATAATTTCAAACCCACCACGCACCTCACTTGAAATACATATACAGATTACATTTTATCATGCCGTTGTAAAGCTTGCGCTTTTTGTCAGCCTTTTTGCCGAAAAACACCTCAAACTCCTCATGTGGGGAGATTATATAGCATGGGTTCTCCTTTGACGGGCAAAGTCTTTGTCCCATTTTCTTATAAAGCTCCTCAGCTTCCTTTATTTCAAGCATACGCTCGCCATATGGGGGATTGACAATTGTTATCGAACCCTCTATCTGGCTGTATTTTGAGATATCCTGCTGTTTTACTGTAAGCTTTGAGCCTACTCCTGCCTTTTTAGCGTTGTTTCTTGTAAGCTCTACCGCTATATCATCAACATCAAAGCCAAATGCCTTGAATGCACCTTGCCTGTCGATAGCGTCCATAGCCTCGGCTCTTGCATTGCGCCACGCTGTTTCAGGTATCTGTGACCACTGCTCTGCCGCAAAATTTCTTCTCAGACCAGGTGCAACTTTCAGTGCCTTGTATGCCGACTCAATAAGAAATGTACCTGAACCGCACATAGGATCCACCACAACTGAGTCCGCACGAACTCTTGCAAGGTCAACTATACCTGCGGCAAGTGTTTCCTTGATAGGTGCGTCGTTGGAATTTCTTCTGTAGCCACGCTTGTGAAGTCCTACACCTGATGTATCAAGATAGATAGTCGCAATGTCCTTATGAATAGCAAACTGTATCTGATGTTTCGCTGCAGTTTCCTCAAAATAGCTTATGCCATAGGCTTTTTCAAGTCTTTTAACGCAGGCTTTTTTGATTATCTTCTGACAATCAGGGATAGAATGAAGCTTTGAATTAAGGGCATGACCCTTAACAGGGAAAGCGTCTTCCCTGCCGATAAAGTTCTCCAGCGGAAGATTCATAACACCGTCAAAAAGCTGTTCAAAGCTTTCTGATCTAAAGCTGCCAAGCTCGATAAGAACACGCTCTCCTGTGGCGATCCAAAGATTTGCCTTTGCAAGCACGTCAAAGCCACCTTCAAAGCTTATCTTGCCGTCAGTTGTGGTAAGATTTTCACCGCCTATCTTTTTTATCTCATATGCAAGCACGCTTTCAAGCCCAAAATGGCATGGAACGCACATTCGCAGTTTATTTTCCATAATGATTTCCTTTCAAAAAAGCCTCCATAGAGTTATGGAGGCTTTAATTTTAATGATTTCCGCTACAATACTCAGGCTCGTTGGATTTCTTGTAATATCCAGTTGCCGTGCTATAGCATGAATTTGACGCAAGCTTACCTGTCTTTGTGCAGTAGGTGAGCTTTTCAACTGTATCAGGCATTTTGAAAGTCTTGTCAAATGACTTATGCTTCTCATTCTCAGCGATATCACCAAAAACGTTCTTCCAAATCGCACCGATATTCTGATACTCGTTCGTAGGGATAGTGGCAGGGTTTTCATAACCTATCCAGATACCTGAAACGTAGTCAGGAGTACAGCCTACAAATGAGAGGTCAAACCAGTCAGATGAAGTACCTGTCTTACCGACAAGGTCAGTATTGTTTAGCTTAGCATATCTACCAGTACCGTCCTGCTGAGTTATAACATTCTGCATCATTCTGTTCATAACGTAAGCTGTAGACTCGCTGATAGCCTGCTTGTATCCGTCGCTCTTTTCATAGATAGCGTTTCCGTCAGCGTCCTCTACCTTTGAAACGTAGGTAACGTCATACTTCTTACCGCCATTGCCGAATATCATATAAGCGCCTACAAGCTCCTCAAGCTTAGTACCATTTGTAAGACCGCCGACAGTTACTGGTGAATAGTCAGCGTCGGAGTCTGCAAGCGTAGTGATGTCAAGCTTTTCCTTAAGGAAGTTATAGGAGTAAACAGGCTTCATTTTCTTTATCAACTGTGCAGGAAGCGTATTAAGCGACCTTGTGAGCATTTCTACAGTTGTAAGCTGCTGATAAGACCAGTTTGCACTGTCGCCTGTTTCAGAATAGTTTACAGGCCACTTTTTGTCCTTGCCCTTTACCTTAATAGTGATAGGCTCATCAGTGAACAGGGTTGACCATGTCATAAGATCCTGATCCAGCGCAGGAGCGTATGAAGCTATAGGCTTGATACAAGAACCTGGCGAACGTTTGGCATCAGTAGCAATATTATAAACTCTCGACTCCTCTTTCTTATCACGTCCGCCAACGATAGCCTTAACGTTGCCCTGGTAGTCCATAGCGATAAAGCCTGACCACAGATTATCATCCTTTTTGTTCATTTCATAGGTGGTGAAATTACTTTGCTTCTGCATTTCCTTCTCGACCTTCTTCTGCATACTTCTGTCAACAGTGGTATATGCAGTAAATCCGCCGTCATAAAGTCTTGCGGAAGCGTCCTCCCATGAAATGCCATAATAGTCAGCGATTATCTGTATAGTCTGATTGATAGCAGCGTCCATGAAATAAGATGTCGGACCCTGATCTTTTGTTTCGTCCTCATAGATAGTTGAGCTTGTGTAGGTTATATCGCCTGTTATTTTAAGCTCATAGTTGAGGGCTTCGTTATATTCCTGCTCAGAAATTGCACCGTTATCGAGCATATGATCAAGCGTATACTTCTGTCTGAGCTTGTTGTTTTTCATATTATCATATGGGTTGTTTGCAGCAGGCCAGCTTGTCATACCCGCAAGTGAAGCTGCCTCAGCAAGGTTAAGATCCTTTACGTCCTTGCCAAAATAGAAGTTTGCAGCAGCCTGAACTCCGATGATATCATACTCCTGAGTTGTCAGTGGCACAAGGTTAAGATAGCTTTGGAGGATATCTTCCTTTGTGTAGGTCTTTTCCACGTTGATAGAACGGAAGATCTCTCGTATCTTACGCTCGATACCATGGATAGAATCTCTGGAGTCATCACCCGTGATGTTCTTGATAGTCTGCTGAGTGATAGTCGAACCACCTATCTGTCTGCCGCCGTATATCGGAATGAATACATTGACAAATGAAGCGAACGTTCTCTTGAAGTCAACGCCGTCATGAGAATAAAATCTCTCGTCCTCGGTGTACACAAAAGCGTCCTGAACATACTGAGGGATATCCTCAAGATCAGCCCATACAACGTGCTTATTGCTGTTTTTCAGAGCATAATAAAGGTCATACTCCTGTGAATCCTCATCATCTTCATCATAGTCAGGGTTGACAGACAAAAATCTCGAAATGTTGCTTGTTTCCGTCTTGTCAAGGCTGATAGTTGTTGTGGTATCTGCAAAGTTAAGGACGTAAATAGTCAGAACTGTTGCAAATATAGAACAGGTGATAATGAGTATCAGGAATATCGACAGCAAAGCTGTGCCTAATATTTTGAGAACTCTGACAGCAGGATTAGTGGATCTTTTCTTTTTGCGTTTTTTCACTGCCGTGTTTTTTATTTCATCCATAAATTTAACCTTTCGTCTTTATTTGATCTGATATTATTATACCACATACGAATCAAAAAGTTAAGTCTTTTCGGTAAATCTTTAGTTTTTTCTAAGGATTTTTTGACAGAACAAAGCTGCCGTTATTTCATTGAAAATAAAAAACGAGGGCGATCACTCGCCCCCATGAATTTTATTGCTTATTCAGCGTCCTCAGAAGCCTCGTCATCAGCAGGAAGCAAAGCTCTCATAGACAGGCTGATCCTCTTCTTGTCGAGATCAATCTCTGTGATCTGGCAATCAACTACCTGACCTACAGAAAGGATATCTGCAACATTGTTTACTCTCTGGTTAGCGATCTGAGAGATATGGATAAGACCGTCGATACCATCAATGATCTGTGCAAAAGCACCAAAGCTTGTGATAGAAACAACAGTAGCCTTAACTACCTGACCTACCTCATAGTTAGCCTTGAAGATCTCCCATGGATTCTCAGAAGCCTTCTTATATGTCAATGAAACCTTCTTTGTTTCGCTGTCGATATCCTTGATAGTAACAGTGATCTTATCGCCAACAGAAACAACGTCTGAAGGGTGCTTGATCCTGTTCCAAGAAAGATCCATTCTTCTGATAAGACCGTCAACACCACCGAGATCTACGAATACGCCGTAATCTGTGATAGACTTAACTGTACCCTCTACCTCAGAACCGATCTGAGCTGTCTCAAAGAACTTAGCCTGAGCTGCTGCTCTTTCCTCTCTTGCTACTGCACGGATAGAACCAACTGCTCTCTGCTTAGCCTCGTTTACCTCAAGGATCTTGAAGCTTACTGACTGCTTGAGCAGATCGTTAAGATCGAAATCTCTTCTTGGAGCTGCCTGTGAAGCAGGGATAAATACCTTAACACCGTTAGCTGATACGAGTACACCGCCCTTAACAACGTTTGTAACTGTACCTGTAAGTGTAGCGTCAGCTTCCTTAGCCTCAACTATCTTCTGGAAACCAAGAACTGCGTCAACCTTCTTCTTAGAAAGTGTAACGATACCCTCCTGGTCATTTGTCTTAAGAACGATCAGATCGATCTTGTCGCCTACCTTTACGATATCCTCTGGCTTCTTAGTAGGATCATCTGTAAGTTCAGATGCAGGAATATAGCCTGTGTGCTTTGTTCCGATATCTACGGCTACTTCACCGTTATTGATATCGGTGACAACGCCCTCAACCTTCATTCCCGTATGTATTTTTTTCAGAGTCTTTTCCAGTTCCTCCTCAAAATTAAATTCTTCGTCAACATTGTTCAACATTTCACTCATGGTCTGTTGTACCTCCTTGATTATATAAGCCGGCGTCGATGCACCAGCAGAAATCCCGATAAATTTTGCACCTGATAAGTCAATATCACATGCCCTCAGTCCTTCGGCGTCCTCCACAAGCCAACATTTGCAATATTCATCGCATATGGCTTTAAGCTTGTGAGTATTGGAGCTGTGCAGCCCTCCGACTATTATCATTATGTCGGCAGCCTTCGCAAGCTCCGCCGCCTCCTTCTGTCTTTCAGAAGTGGCACTGCATATGGTGTTATACACCACAGCCTCAGGCAGATACCTCTCAAAAAGCTCTTCGCACTTTCTCCACATATTCTTATTATACGTTGTCTGAGCCAGAATTGCAACCTTTTTTGACGAAAAATCTTTCTCTTTCACCAAATTTTCAAAATCGTCACATGAACTGAACACATAACTCTCTCCGCTGCAATGACCTCTTATACCCATTATTTCCGGGTGAGCCTCATCACCTGCGATAAGAATAACGTATCCCTCGCCCGATTTTTCGGCTGCTATCTTGTGTATCCTTGCCACAAAGGGACAGGTAGCGTCAATTACTTCCGCACCTACCTTTGCAAGCTTTTCATACACGTCCAGTCCAACTCCGTGGGATCTGATAACAACTGTCTGGTCTTTCGTGACCTTATCCACATCGGTGGAGTAAACTCCTTTTGCTTCAAGGTCAGAAACTACGTTTGGATTGTGAATGATTGGGCCTAACGTTACAACATTATTTCGGTTATCTAATTCATTATACACTATTTTTACGGCTCTGTCTACTCCAAAACAGAAACCTGCGGTCTTTGCAACGCAAATTTTACACTTTGTTAACATTTAATGTACCAGCTCCGTGATATTTTTCATGATCTCGTTCTTGATAGTCCTAAGAGAATGAGGGTCGGTGGCTGTAACGCCTATCTCGCAAGGCACTATAGGCTTTCCAAATCTTACAACTACACGCTTTCTGAATTTGAGCTTGCCCTCGAAATTGATACCAACAGGGACCACAGGCACCTGAGCCACAGCCGCCACCAATGCAACGCCGGTTTTGCCCGTTCCTACCTTGCCGTCCTTTGAACGTGTTCCCTCAGGGAAGATGACAAGGTTTCTGCCCTTTTCAAGCTTCTCTATAGATGTGTCTATTACCTGAGTGTCGCCCTTTCCTCTTGTAACAGGGAATGCTCCGAACGCTTTTATAAGCAGAGTGAAGAACACATTCTGATGAAAAAGCTCCTCCTTAGCCATATAAGACAGCGGCACTTTTGTTGGCAGTGCGATAAAAACAGGGTCCTGATAGCTTCTGTGGTTTGAAGCGAATATATTCCCGCCGTCCTTTGGGATATTTTCCGTACCCTCGAAAGTGATGTTAAAATACAGATGATAAAGTCCGATAACGATATATCTCAGCACTGTGTACCAAAACATATGGAAATGACCAAGCCTGTGTTCTTTTTTCACAGGTCTGACAGGCATTATCTCTTTTATCTTACGCTCTTTTTTTTTAGTCTTGTCGGTTATTACATTGTAGATAGCCTCAACAGACTCTTCAAGAGTCAACTCAGTAGAGTCCACCTCAACAGCGTCATCAGCCTTTTTCAGCGGTGCTATCTCTCTGTGTGTATCGTTATAGTCACGCTGGATTATATCCTGTAATACCTCGTCATATGTAGACTTGTCGCCCTTTTCCTGAAGCTCCTTGAAACGTCTTTCTGCTCTTGCCTCTGGAGCGGCTGTGAGGAATATCTTCACGTCAGCGTTTGGCAAAACCACAGTGCCGATATCTCTGCCGTCCATGATGATGTTGTTTTCCTTTGCGATATTCTTCTGAAGTTCAAGCAGAAATTCTCTTACCTCAGGTATAGCAGACACCTTTGACGCACCCATGGATATCTCAGGCGTTCTTATTTTGTCTGAAACGTCCTCGTCATTGAGCATTACTCTTTGCCCTGCTTCTGTGTAGCAAAGCTTTATGGATATCTCACCAAGAAGGGGTTTTATCTGCTCAGGGTCAGAAAGGTCTGCACCCTTGCTTATAACATAATAAGCTATAGAGCGGTACATCGCACCTGTGTCTACATATACATATTCAAGCTTTTTCGCTACCGCCTTTGCGATAGTGGACTTTCCTGCTCCGGAAGGTCCGTCGAGAGCCACGTTTATTCCCATATCAAAATCTCCTTATCCTATTTTATCCGCACAGCTATACGCCGTGGAAAACGCTGTCTGCAAATTAAAACCGCCTGTATAAGCGTCAACGTCAAGCACCTCACCGATAAAGTAAAGTCCTTTACACAGCTTTGACTCCATTGACCGTGGGTCTATCTGCGAAACATCAACTCCTCCACGAGTGATTATAGCCTCCTCCACAGGACGCATACACTTCACTGTGAACGTTAGCTTTTTCACTGTGGAAACAAGCCTTTCACGCTCCTCACGGGTTATCTGATTGACCTTTTTCTCAGGGTCGATGCCGCACCTTTTTATTATAAGTGGTATTATCTTTGAAGGCAGCAACTTACCCAGTGAATTCTGAAAATCTCTGTTTGGAAAATCACCGAAATCACGAAGTATCCTGCTGTCAAGCTGTTCATGGCTCAGTGCAGGTTTAAGGTCGATATCCATATAATACCGTGACTTGTTCATATCACCAAGGTGAGCCGAAGCCGAAAGCACAAGCGGTCCGCTCAGACCAAAGTGTGTGAAAAGCATTTCCCCAAGCTCGTGGAAAAGTGGTTTATCTCTGTCCTCTTCACGAAGCGTCAAGGTGCAGTTTCTAAGGGAAAGCCCCATTGCAGAAGCACATTCCTCACGCTCATAAGTGACTACAGGGCAAAGTGACGGAGTTATTGCCGTGACCTTATGCCCCACAGACTTCGCAAGCCTATAGCCGTCGCCTGTTGAGCCTGTCCGTGGATAGGACTTTCCGCCAGTTGCAACGATAACGCTGTCTGCGTAATAATCCCCATGCTCGCATTTAAAGCCCTCTGCTCTGCCATCCTTTATGATAAGCTCTTTTACCTCATCGTCGATAAACTGCACACCACTGTCCTCACAGGCTTTCACAAGTGCTTTTACGATATCCTTTGCGTTGTCGCTCACAGGGAACACCCTGTTGCCACGCTCAGTTTTAAGCTCCACACCAAGACACTCAAAAAAGCTCATAACGTCCTCTGGAGCAAATCTGCTCAGAGCTGAATACATGAACTTGCTGTTGCGTGGGATATTTTTCATAACAGTGTCAGCGGTACAGTTGTTTGTGACGTTACACCTGCCCTTGCCTGTTATCATGAGTTTTCTGCCCTGACAGCCGCTATGCTCGATAACAGCAACGCTCTTTCCACGCCAGCCAAGCTGAACTGCGCAGAACATTCCTGCCGCACCTGCGCCTGCTATAACTGCGTCAAATCTTCTCACTGTGTATCTTCCTCGCTTTTTGCGTAAACGTCATACTCAGCCCAAACCTTTTCAAGACGTTCAAAGGTCTGGGACACTCTGTCGATATTTCTTATTGATACCGCAACGATAAGTGCATTTATAAGGCTCAGCGGTGCAACGAGAGAGTCAACAAATGAAGCCATATCACTTCTTGCAAGAAGCAGGCTGTCTGCATACTTTGCGATAGGCGAAGCCTTTGAGTCTGTTATCGCTATAACGTTCGCACCGTTGCTCTTTGCATACTTCAAAGCCTTAACAGTCTGCTTTGAATATCTTGGGAAAGATATACCTATCATGGCGTCCTTTTCGTCTATTCTCATTATCTTTTCAAAAAGCTCGGAAGTAGTCGTACTCTGAACGAGCTTTACATGGGGGAAAATAAGTCCCAGATAATAAGCAAGGAACGAAGCGATAGAAGCTGCACTTCTTGTACCCATTATGTAAAGGGTATTGCAGGATACGATAGTGTCAACGGCATTGTTAAAGTCCTCCTTTGAGGTTTCCTCCAAAGTACGCCTTATCTTGTCGATGTCGAGATTGAGTACCCTTTCAAGCACGTTGTCACTGCTCATAAGGTCGGAAGTGACCTCTATTCTCTGAACAGTTGTAAGCTTGTTTCTCATAAGCTCCTGCAAGCCTTTTTGAAGGGCAGGATAGCCGTCATAGCCAAGCTCTGAGGCAAATCTTACCACCGTTGATTCGCTGACGCCCACAGTTTTTCCAAGCTTCTGAGCCGTCATAAAAGCCGCTTTGTCATAGTGGGAGAGAATGTAGTTCGCAATAAGCTTGTGTCCCTTTGATAAGCCTGAAAGCTTTTCATTGATAAGCGTAAATAAATCTTTTTCCATTTCTATCTATACCTTTCAGCATATTTTTTAGGCATATCGCATCATACGGTGTTGCCTTAAGCCCACAGATCCTCCTGTAGGGCGAGTATCCTTTTTCTTCTTTCTTCCGTCTTGTCCTTGTCCGGGATATAAACGCCGTCCTTTAAGATAAGCACGTCACCCTCGTGAACGTCTTTTGTTCCAGAAAGCGGTATATCCTTTTTTTCTCCCTGCTCAGTTTCGCACACGGCATAGCCGTTTTCTATCCTGTCAACTATAAAAATCTCTTCCATATCACTTTTCTCCCTTTTCAGCAGAAACGCTCAACCCCTCGCCATCTGAGCTGAAAACTATCGTTCCCACATCTGCAGTGACATACAAATGGGAAGCATATTTTTTCAGCCTTGTGACAGTTTCCTCGTGTGGGTGACCATACTTGTTGCCCTTACCGCAGGATATAACAGCATATCTCGGCATGACCTTGTTAAGAAAATCGACCCCCGAAGAAGTGGAACTGCCATGATGACCTGCTTTAAGCACCTTTGCAGAAACGTCATAACCCTGAGAAAGTATATCTTTCTCCTCAGTGGTCTCGCAATCCCCCGTGATAAGAAAGCTGTTCTCACCGTCTGTTATCTTCACAAGTGTGGAATAGTTATTAAGATCATCATAATCCTTTTTGGGTGTGAAAAGCTTCACCTTACAGCTTCCAAGCTCAAATTCCATAGGCTTTACCTGTGTTATCTTCAAGCCCTTTGCCTTTATGCTTTTGAGCATTTTCTCATATATCGTTGTGGTGGGCGTCATATCAGCCTTGACTTTCGGCATAATGAATTTATCCACCTGAAACTGGTCAATTATCTCGCTCATTTCACCAATATGGTCAGCGTGAGGGTGGGTGGCAATGAGGTATTTTAACTCTGTCACTCCCTGCTTTTCAAGATATTTTTCTATTTTATTGCTGTCATCTTTATCGCCACTGTCAATGAGCATAGCCTCCCCTTGTGATATCACAAGGGTGCTGTCGCCCTGACCAACGTCGATAAAATGCACCTCTGTCTGAGCGTGTTCCGCCGGCTTGTCCTCAACGCCTGCCTTGATAAGCAAGCTGTCGAAAGAAACTAACCCTGTCAGGTCAAGCACTGTAAAAAGCAGCACCACAAAAACCGCTATGAGCGTTACCGCCTTTTTAAGCGGTGCTGTCGAATTTTTCTTTTTTGCAGATCTGCCTGCCATGTTATCCCTTTCCGCCTGAGCTATCTTCTTGCCTGCATTTCAGCCCATTCTTCTTTTGTTATGTTTATCTTTCGTGCCTTAGAGCCTTCCTGTGGTCCTATTATGCCCATTTCCTCTATCTCGTCCATAATACGGGCGGCTCTAGGGAAACCAAGTTTCAGCTTTCTCTGCAAGAACGCAGTAGAGGCGTTATTTGTCTGCACGATTATGGATATTGCCTGATTTACAAGGTCATCATCAGGATTTACGGAAACATTATCGCTGCCTGCCGAACCGCTGTCCTTTGGCTGCGGAGTATTCTCCTCCACCTCTGCGATAACTTCGTCGCTGTATTCTGCGGTATGCTCGTTCTTGAGGAAGTTTACAACCTCTCTTATCTCAGAAGTCGCTGCATAACCGCTCTGCATTCTTATAGGCTTTTTAACGCCAACAGGCTTATAAAGCAGGTCACCGTTTCCAAGAAGCTTCTCTGCACCGCTTTCATCAAGTATAACTCGTGAGTCAACGTTGCTGGATACACTAAGAGAAACTCTCGATGGGATATTTGACTTGATAAGTCCTGTCAACACGTCCGCCCTAGGGGACTGTGTTGCGATTATCATATGTATTCCTGCCGCACGAGCGAGCTGTGCAAGTCTTAAAACTGAGTCCTCTACCTCGCTTCTCGCAGCCATCATAAGATCGGCGAACTCATCGACCACAATAACTATCTGTGGCAGCAGGTCGATCTTTGCACGGACTTCGTCCTGCTCCTCGGCAGGCTTATTGCGTTCTTCAAGAACCATGTCGTTAAACTCCTGCAAGTTCTTTACATTGTTCGCCTCGAACATAAGATAACGCTTGTTCATTTCATTTACCGCCCATCCAAGCGCACCAGCCGCCTTTAAAGGCTCGGTAACAACAGGGATAAGCAAATGAGGTATCTTATTATAAATAGGAAACTCGACTTTCTTAGGGTCGATAAGAATAAGCTTTACTTCGTCAGGCGACGCATGGTAAAGTATAGAAAGTATGATAGAGTTTGTAAAAACAGATTTACCTGAACCTGTTGTACCTGCAACGAGCATATGCGGCATTTTGGCGATATCGCCGATAATGATATTACCCTCGATATCCTTGCCCACTGCAAAGGTAAGCTTGCCCTTTGCCTTTCTGTATTCCTCGCTGTCGATAAGCTCACGGAGAGAAACCGTATCTCTATGATCGTTCGGCACTTCTATGCCTATGCACGCCTTGCCCGGCACAGGAGCTTCGATACGAACGCTCATTGCCGCGAGGTTAAGTGCGATATCGTCTGCAAGACCCGTTATCTTCGACACTCTCACGCCTGCTGCAGGCTGAAGCTCATATCTTGTAACGGACGGACCTCTGTGTATGCCCACGATCCTTGTTTTAGCGCCATATGTTTCAAGCGTTTCCACAAGCTTCGCAGATTTCTCTTGTATCTCCTGCTGGACTATCTCGGAAGCCACAGGATTTTTAGCATATTTGAGTATATCCACAGGCGGATAAACGTAAGCAGATATTTTATTATCTTTCTCAAAGAACGTTGTCTGACCGTTCTTATCAACATTCACTACTGGTGGCTTAACAGGCTCATCCTTGGACTTCTTTTCTTCTCTGCTGTCGCCTATGGCGTTTTCTATTATCTTTTTAAGCTCCTCATTATCGGTAGTCTTAGCCGTTTCTTCAAGCTTTTCATGTGTTATCACAGGAGCTTTTACAGGGTGGACCGGCATATCTATCTTTGAAGCGTCCACCTTGTCGGTAGCTTCTTCCGCCTCTGCAACAGGCACAAAGGCTTCCGCCGCAGTGTCAGGGCCATCATCAGGATAGAACTTTGCAATATCAACCCTACCATTACGCCTTGGCTCTTTCTTCTCTCTTGGAGGCTTCGGAGGCTGAGCCGCACGCTCGATACGCTCCTCGTTCACCGCTTCATAGCTCTTTATAAAAGGCTTTGAAACTGCCTTTAGAAGCTGCGGAAGCGTAACATTTGTAAGCAGCATTATAAAAGTGAACGCCACAAGCACGATAACGATACCTGCGCCAACTCTCTTGAAAAGCGAAAGCAAAGGCCAGCCAAGCAATGCGCTTGCAAGTCCGCCGCCACGGAGCTGTTTTCCATCATTGAAAAGCCCCACAAGTTTGAGCCAGAACGAACTTCCGTCCACAGAGCCCACTTGGATTATCTGAGCCATGCCGCTTATAAGAAGCATAAGAACGCTTCCCTCCACCACCTTCGCTATGACCTTGTTGTGGGTCACATCTGAAGCTATCATAAGGGCAACATAGATGATCATAGGTGCAAACAGAAATACTGTCACGCCGAAAAGTCCTCGGTTCAGCTCATGGAGCCATTTCCACAAGCCGTCCCCTTCCACGAACGTGATAAGAAGTTCAAGTATGCCGAAAAAGAAAAGTATGTAAGACCAGAAGCGTCTGTTCTCTCTTTCTCTCACTGCTGTCATGGAATTTGACTGTGGCAGCTTGCTCTGAGGCTTTTGCTGTTTTGTATTCTTTTTTGCAGCTTGCGCAGGCTTTTGTGCGGGCTTTTTCTTTGCCGCTGTCTGCTTTGGCGCAGGCTTTGAGCCTTTCTTTTGAGCTGCCATTTATTTTACCATTCCTTTCGGTATTTGTCTTATTTAAGCAAATAAAGGCAAAATGTTATTTGCCTTTATAACCCACAAAAAAGCCTGAAAACAGAATTTCAAGCTTTTTCACAGAAACTGTATTATCTTATGTCATTACTTTGCAAAGGATATAGGGTGACCCATGCACATCTCGATAAATGAGATAACAAGGACTATGACGCCAAGCACAAGGGTATAATAAGCAAACACCTTGAACTTATCCGTTTTAACGAGCCAGTTTACAAGCTTGATAGCACAAAGTCCCACAAATGCGGCAACTACAAATCCAACTGCACAGCTAACCCAATCTATATCAGCATGTGTTGAAACTGCGTCCTTGACTTCAAGCAGACAGCTCATAAGTATAACAGGTATGCCCAGAATGAAAGAATACTTTACCGATGTTTCTCTGGTCATGCCTGAGAAAAGTCCCGCTGAGATAGTCGAGCCTGATCTTGAAACGCCAGGCAACAGTGCAACTCCCTGAAAAAGTCCGACCGTTATTGCGTCCTTATAAGCTATATTGCCCTGAGTCTTTTTACCCTTTACACAGCGGTCTGACATAAAAAGTATTGCCGATGTATAAAGGAAACAAAGACCCTCTGCGAAAATGCTTGAATCCTCTGCAATGCCCTCAAACCAGCCCTTAAATGGCAGGAACGGTACAAGGCAGAAGCAGGAAACTATTATCATAACTATCATACGTCTTGGAGGATTCATATTTTTAAGAGTGAACTTGCCTGTAAAAATATCCTTTATCATAACGCCAAGCTCTTTTATCATATCCCATATTGTCTTCCTGAAAGCCACAAATACTGCTACCAGCGTGCCAAGGTGAAGTATCGCCGAGAAAAACAAAGCTCCCTCTCCGCTGTTTCCTGTAAAATGCTGATACAGTGAAAGATGTCCTGAACTTGAAACTGGAAGAAACTCCGTCAAGCCCTGAATTATAGCCTGAAAAATCGCATTGATGATACCCATTGCTGTCCTCCGAAATTTTGTTATTTGTCAGAGATAAAAGCCGTCATGGCTGAGATAATGTGCCGGATCTGTGTCCAAAGCAGTATCATCACCCTCAAACTCTTCTCCGATATCTACGTCAGTCCTGAACACGTCATAAAGGTCGATTATTGTCTGAAACATTTTCAGCTTTCTCCTTTTCAGAACTGTTTTCTATCATATCATAAAGGCAGTCTATCGCCTCGGAAAGCCCTCCGAGCCTGTCGATAAGCCCCTCTTTTACAGCCTGCTCCCCGTCGATAACAGAACCAACGTCCATTACAAGCTCGCCCGTTGACATCATAAGCTCACGGAAACGCTCAGGCTTTATGGCTGAATTATCGCACACAAAGCGAACTATCCTTTCCTGCATTTTGTCAAAATAAGAAAGCGTCTGAGGTACTCCCAGCACAAGCCCGTTCATTCTAACAGGGTGTATGGTCATTGTGGCGCTTGGCACTATAAATGACTTTTTCGCACACACCGCCAGCGGCACGCCTATGGAGTGACCTCCGCCCACAACCATTGACACAGTAGGCGTTTTCATACTAGCAATAAGCTCTGCAATGGCAAGTCCTGCTTCCACATCTCCGCCCACAGTGTTGAGGATTATCACAAGCCCCTCTATGCTCCTATCCTGCTCGATAGCAACAAGGGCAGGTATGATATGCTCATACTTGGTGGTCTTGTTTTGTGCAGGCAAAATATAATGCCCCTCCACCTGACCGATAATGTTCAGGCAGTGTATAACGTGCTTTGCGTCTGGCAATGTGACAGAACCCATTTCCTTTATCTGCCTTATATCCTCAGCAAGCTTTTCGCTCTCTACATTTTCTTCTTGTTCAGACACTCAGATACCTCCCGTTCTTCATTAGTAACTTTCGTCACAAGAGAAGTATTTGCAGTGTTCATTAAAAATATGCAGGAAAACCGCCACACCTTTAATATAATAGCACAAGTTCTACCTAATGTCAACAACTTGCAAGAGCTAAAAAAAACAATTTTTGCAGGAAATTTACGCTATCCTGCAAATTATTTATAAAAAGTTTAAATCTATTTTTGATACTCCTCAGCAAGCACCTGTTCACACCAAAGTATAAGATCTGCGAAATCTTCCTTGTCAAGATAGGAGAAATACTTGTTCACAGCCTCACCCTCAGCAGCTTCTATGGTGTCCGTCAGGCAATAGCCGTCAGAGGAAATAGTTATCTCTGTTTTGGTGTTCTCTTTAAGTCCTAAAGTTATCTGTATAAAATCAAGTCCCGGATCTTTAGACGGCGCCGTCCTGTATGAAGCGTTGCCGAAGCTGTCTATCATTTTCACAAGCTCGTTGTAATCATCATGATCGGCAAGATAGCATTCTCCGTATTCTCCGCCTACTTTCACACAAACCTTTGCATATGCGCCCTCGTAGATATCATAATTATAAAAGTCATCAAAGCAAGCATAGTATATGCCGCCATTCTTTGTGAGCTTATAAAAGCCTTTGTACGCCTTATTTGTATCTATGCTGTCGGCTGATATCTTCTCAACAAAATCCCACTTATCCGAGCCGTCTGATGACACAACATTTTTACCGTCAGGAAACATAAGTGAATAAACAGCGTCCGTGCCGCTGTCATCAGCCTGCGACTCATATGTATAAAGGCTGTCAGCGGAGAATTTCTTATGCTTATAGTCACTTAAATTTCCGTCGCTGTCATATTTCATATACTGCATAGGAGCGTTGCGCTCTTTATCATAAGAAAGCTGTAAAATACCATTGCTCACCACAGTTATTTCAGTGTACTCATCAGCTTCAAGCACAACGTTTCCGGACTTGTCAAGAAGTCCCACTGCTCTGCCGTCACGATAAGTGAAGAAAAGATCTGCAAGAAGCTTTTCACATTTATATCCCTCAAAAGGCTGCTCCTCAACCTCGGCAACATACTGAGTGCTGTCAAAGCTTGTATAAAGCTTTCGTGAAAGCTCGTCAAGGCTTTTTATTTTATTCAGAAACTCCGGAAATTTGTATTCCTTGACCTTCACATTGCTTGGTTGAGCTGAGTCGCTTGTCTTTATCTGCGACACCGCAGACGACTGTGTTGTTTCTTTGTCTTTTTCACAGCCAAACATAGAAATTGTCAGCGTCAATGCAAGCGCAAGAGCCGCACATTGTTTTCTTTTTGTCATCGTTATCCCCTCGTATTTTATTTTGTTATCTCACAGCACGAGCCGTTACACTATATTATAATACACAAATCTGATTTTTGCAAGATATATTAAAACTTTTTATTCTTTATCATAGCAGTATGGTAATACGCTAAATGTTATAAAAGTGTTAAATGTTTAAAAGTGCCTTTACATATAGAATGTTTTGTGCTATAATATTCTAGTGGCAGTATTGATTTTAATAAATATCTGCTACTAATTTTGCTGTTTTATGGCAAGGAGGATAAAATTAAATGGTTAGAGCGATTGTCGGCGCAAACTGGGGCGACGAGGGTAAGGGCAAGCTTACCGATATGCTTGCTGAAAAGTCTGATATAGTAGTAAGATTTCAGGGCGGTGCTAACGCAGGACATACTATTGTAAATCACTACGGAAAGTTCGCTTTGCACACTTTGCCTTCCGGCGTATTCTATGATCACACAACAAATATTATCGGCAACGGTGTTGCACTTAATATCCCTGTATTTTTCAATGAGCTTAAAAAGGTAACTTCCGAAGGCGTTCCAATGCCTAAGATACTTATTTCCGACAGAGCGCAGATGGTAATGCCATATCACGTTCTGTTTGACCAGTACGAAGAGGAAAGACTTGGAAAGGCAAGCTTCGGCTCAACAAAATCGGGTATCGCACCTTTCTATTCTGATAAATATGCAAAGATAGGTTTCCAGGTACAGGAGCTGTTTGACGAAGAGGCTCTCAAGGTAAAGATAAAGAGAGTTCTTGAAACAAAGAACATTCTTCTTGAACATCTCTATCACAAGCCTCCTATCGACGCTGATGAGCTTTTCAATACTCTTATGGAGTATAAGGAAATGGTAGCACCATACGTTTGCGACGTATCTGCATTCCTTTGGAACGCTATCAAAGAAGGCAAGAACGTTCTTCTCGAGGGTCAGCTTGGTTCACTGAAAGACCCTGACCACGGTATCTATCCAATGGTAACATCTTCATCTACACTGGCAGCATACGGTGCTATCGGTGCAGGTATACCTCCTTATGAGATAAAGACTATCGTAACTGTTGTTAAGGCTTATTCTTCCGCAGTTGGTGCAGGTGCATTCATTTCTGAGATATTCGGCGATGAGGCTGACGAGCTGAGAAAGAGAGGCGGCGACGGTGGAGAGTTTGGTGCAACAACAGGCAGACCTAGAAGAATGGGTTGGTTCGACTGCGTTGCAACTAAGTATGGTTGCCGTATCCAGGGCACAACAGATGTTGCTTTCACAGTAGTTGACGTTCTGGGCTATCTTGACAAGATACCTGTATGCGTAGGCTATGAGATAGACGGCGAGGTAACAACAGACTTCCCTACAACAAGAAAGCTTGAAAAGGCAAAGCCTGTTTTCGAAGTTCTCGACGGCTGGAAGTCAGACATCAGGGGCATCAAGAAGTATGAAGATCTTCCTGAAAACTGCAAGAAGTATATCGACTTCGTCGAAAAGCATATCGGCTTCCCTATCACAATGGTTTCAAACGGACCAAAGAGAGAGGACATCATCTACAGAGAAAGCCCACTTTCAAAGTAAATTCAGATATCACAAAAGGCTGCGGCAAAAAGTCGCAGCCTTTTTTTCATTTAGAGTGTAAAAAACGAATGATCGGCACGCCGCATTTCTGCGAAACAGAAATTGAGCCGCTCCCCTACAAATAACGTAGATATCGTTGATTTGGTACAGGTATGATATTAAACACTAACTAAGTGTAGTTCTACATTTTGGCTTTATTGAGAAAATAGAGGATATCTTTTGGAGAATAAGCTTCTACCGCTCCGTCACGGAGAAGCGCACACTGTCCTGCGTATTTCTCGCTGAAAATGTCATGAGGCGGTATAACAAAAACGTCTTTATTCTGGGATAAAGCATGATTTACAGTATTCAGCGTGCCGCTGCGTATTCCTGCTTCAACCACAAGAACGCAATGTGAAAGTGCCGAAACTATGCGATTTCTTATACGAAAATTCTCAGGAACAGGTCTTGCCTGCGGGAAAAATTCTGAGATAGCTACCCCATGTGTTGCTATCTCACGCTTGAAGCCCGTCCTGCCACGAGGATAATCATATTCTAGCCCACAGCCCATAACAGCTACAGTGCTTCCTCCTGCACGCATCGCACTGCGGTGTGCGGCAGTGTCGATACCCATAGCAAATCCGCTTATGATATTTACTCCTCGCTCTGCAAGAAAACTTGAAAACTCCTCCGCCACGGCTACAGAATAATCGCTTGGTTCTCTAGTGCCAATAATGGCAACGCTCTTTTCAATAGACAGACAGCTTACATCGCCACGGCAGAAAAGCACAGCAGGTGGACATTCTATCTGTTTCAACCGTTCAGGATAAAGAGGATCGTCAGGGGTGAGGATATATATACCCTTTTTCTCGCAGTATTCAGCCACCTGTTTCGCCTGAAAGAACGTACAGCAGGCTATCTTTTCAGCCTCCTGCTGAGTAACATATCCACAGCGCAGTGACAATAGATCATCGCACATTTCTTCAACGCTGTCATAATATGACATAACGTCCCACAAGCGCTTGTCCGCAGGTCCGAACGCAACATCGAGCCACAGCCACAACAGCTTTCTGTCTGTATTTTCAAGCATTTTTCCTGCACCTCCAGTTGGCAGATTTCTTTTAATCTTATTGTATCATATTTTATTGTTAAAAACAACAAAATTTTATAGCATTTTGGTTAAATCAAAAGATTACTGTTGAAATGGGCAAGACCATATGTTATAATGGATATTGAAAATTTGAACTTGAAAGGATCGTTGCTTAATGATAAACAAGCTTGACCTCAGCGGCGAGTGGCTGCTGTGTCTTGATAAGGAATGTAAGGGTACTGACCTTGTTTTTGATGATACAATAAACCTTCCAAACACCACTTCCAACGCTAAAAAAGGCGAATACAATTCTGAGAGAGAAACAGGCTTTCTTACAGACACATATAAATTTGAGGGCTTTGCATGGTTCAGAAAAAACGTTGACTTCTCTGCTCTGCAATGTGAAAATCTTAAACTTTATCTTGAAAGAACAAGAATAACTGAACTTTATATAGACGGCAAAAAGATAGGCAGGCAGGAGAGCCTTTGCACTCCGCACATCTATGACCTGAACGAGTATATCGGTACTGGCGTGCATGAAATGACTATCTGCGTTTCAAATGTTGGCTACAAGACCAAGGGCGGACACCTGACTTCACCTGACACTCAGACCAACTGGAATGGTATCACAGGACGCATCGAGCTTATAGGCTACAAAAACGCCCACGCTGAAAATGTTATGCTTTGGTGCGATATCCACAGCAAGACAGTAAGAGTAACAGCCAACATAACAGGCGGAAAAAGCGGAAAAGCTGTCATAAGCGCTGAGAGTTTCAACAGCGAAAAAAGCCACACTCCTGAGGTGCAGAGCTTTGAATACACCGACGGCAAGCTTGACGCTTTATACAAAATGGGCAACGATTGCCTGCTTTGGAGTGAGCATGAGCCTAATCTCTACAAGCTGAGAATAGATATCGACGGCGACGTGAGCGAGCATATCATCGGTATGCGTGAGTTCAGGACTGAGGGTGGAAAGTTCACCATAAACGGCGAAAAAACCTTTCTCAGAGGAAAACATGACGGCATGATATTCCCTAAGACAGCCTTTGCCACTACCAACCTTGACGAGTGGCTGAGAGTAATGAAGATATCAAAGTCATACGGCATGAACCACTATCGTTATCACACTTGCTGTCCCCCTGAGTCTGCGTTTGTCGCTGCGGATATGCTTGGAATTTATATGGAGCCACAGCTTCCTTTCTGGGGAACTATCACAGAAGAGGGCGAGGAAAACCACAATCAGGAGGAGCAGGATTTTCTAGTTGAAGAGGGCTTCAATATGCTGAAATTCTTCGGCAATCACCCCTCCTACTGCATGATGTCAATGGGCAACGAGCTTTGGGGCTCAAAGAAGATACTCAACGATATCATAGGCGGTTATAAGAAGTTCGACAGCAGACACCTTTATACACAAGGCTCAAACAATTTCCAGTGGTTCCCTAACGTTATAGAAAATGACGATTTCTTTGTTGGCGTAAGACTTGCAAATGACAGGCTTATAAGAGGCTCATACGCAATGTGTGATGCTCCTCTCGGTCATATTCAGACTGACAAGCCTGCGGCAAATCACGATTATGACAGCATTATAAGACCTAAGAAGCAGGCAAGCTCCACAGAAGTTTCTGAGGACGGCACTGTTCAGATACAGTACGGCACGACCATGAAAACTGTCAAGGCAAGCGAAGCTGACGCAGATTTTATCCCTGAAGTGCCTATCGTTACTCACGAAATAGGTCAGTATGAAACTTATCCGAACTTCAAGGAGATAGAGAAATACACAGGCTCCCTTAAAGCCAGAAACTTTGAGGTATTCAGAGAAAGACTTGATGAAAAGGGTCTGCTTCCGCTGGCTGAGGATTATTTCAAATGCTCAGGCAAGCTTGCTGTGCAGTGCTATAAGGAAGAAATGGAGGCTGTTTTCCGTTCAAGACTTCTTGGCGGTTTCCAGATACTCGATATTCAGGATTTCAGCGGTCAGGGTACTGCCCTTGTGGGTGTACTTGACGCATTCATGGACAGCAAGGGACTTATCACAGACAGCGAGTGGAGAGAGTTCTGCAATGACGCTGTTGTAATGGCGCGTTTTGACAGCTATGTTTTCGAGGCAGACAGCAGTTTCAAGGCGCACACAGAGCTTTGCAATTACAGACCTGACCTTAAAGAAGGCAAGCTTATTTGCACTCTCACTCTTGAAAACGGTGATGTCATTGGCAAGGTCGAAAAGAATTTTGTTGCAGAAGGCAACTACACTGACATTTGCGATGTAGAGTTTACTCTCCCACAGGTAACAAAGAACACAAAGGCTGTGCTTGCACTTGAAATTGAGGGTACTGACATACACAATCACTATGACCTTTGGATGATACCGACAGTTGAAAAGACAGATATAAGCGGCGCATACATTTTTAACGAGGTAAATGACGAAGCTGAAAGTCTGCTGAAACAGGGCAAGACAGTGCTTATCGTCCCTGACCTTTCAAGGCTTGAAAATTCTATTGAGGGCTTCTACTGTCAGGACTTCTGGTGCTATCATATGTTCTGTATCATCTCACAGATGATGAAAAAACCTGACCCTGTTGGCACAATGGGACTTCTTATCGACACCGAACACCCTGCTCTTGCAGGCTTTGCAGGGGAAAAATACTCAACGCCACAGTGGTGGGAGATAGTTCAGAACTCACGCTCGGTTATTCTTGACGACTTTAAGGGCGAGAAAAATGTTATCGTGAGAACTATCGACAACTTTGACCGCAACCATGATCTTTCACTCCTCTACGAGTATGAAAAGAACGGCGGCAAGGTGGTAGTTTGCTCATGCGATTTTGATAAGCTTTCCAAGTCACCTGAGGGACGTGCGTTCATAAAGTCTGTTGTTGACTATGTAAGAAACTAACAGAATATTTATTGCTAAGGGCTGTACTGTTTTGCGGTACAGCCCTTATTATGTTTGTGCTTGTTGCATAAAACGCCCGCAAAACATTTGTCTGATATAACAAAAGTGCCGACACTACAGTGGCATATGGTTCACTTATTACGAAAAATGTGTTATAATTTAGGTGTATGTTATACAGGAAGGTGATGTTAAGTGCCAAAAGTAAAACGTTATAAATACAAGAATATTGCAGCGGCTCTTGCCATACTGCTTTTGATCATTCTGGGAATATCTACATCGTGCAGTTCAAAAGCTGACAGCCCTAAGAAAATTTCCGACAACTCGTCAAACTCCTCTACGGTCAAGGCTGACAGCAGCAGTAAAAAAGCTGTAAAAAAGCTTACGGGCAATTATATGTATGTTACCGCAAAAAACAAAACCGATATGGTAAATGGAGATCTTATTCTCGTTAATGGCGACCACTCATTCACCGGTACAGTGAATAACACAGACACAGTTTATTCCTATTTGTTTGACAAGAACGGAAGTCAAATAATGTCCACCAGCAGCACTCAACTGACGGCTAAAAAAGAGACCTTTGAAGCCTTTGGCAAAATGGGCAATGATTTTTATTCTGACAAGAAGATATCAACACTTATGATAAACACAGCTATGCCTGCGGAAGATGATGAAGACAGCAGCTCTGCCTGCTACGAGCATGACACTGGACTTGCCTTTGACCTGCATCTTTATGACGCAAGCACAGGCGCATATCCTGAGTTCACAGGCGAGGGAGATTATAGTTGGATATCTGAAAACTGCTGGAAATACGGACTTATCCTCAGATACCCAGAGGACAAAGCTGACATCACAGGTGTAAGCCCTATGGCTTATCATTTCAGATATGTTGGTATACCACACGCTGAGATAATGACAGCAAACAAGCTTTGCCTTGAAGAATACATAGATTTTGTCAAGGACTATACATTTGAAAAACCGCTCACATTCACGGCTTTTGATGACACTGAGTATTCAGTTTACTACGTTGCCGCAGACAAGGGCAGCACCACGAACGTGCCTGTACCACTTGACGACAGCAACAATGAGCGTCCTAACACTATCTCAGGCAACAACGTTGACGGCTATATCGTCTGCGTGAATATGACAGAAAATGCAGCACCTGCTGACTCGTCCTCTCAGACAGACCAGCAGGCGGCTACAGAATAAATTTTTCGGAGGAAATAAAATGCTTAAAGAAACAGTAGAAATAAAAGTAGATTATGAAAAGGCTGGCGTTTCAAGCGAAGGCTGCGCACCTGTGCTTGATTGCTATTACAACACACTCACTGAAGAAATAGGCAGAAAGAAGCACAAGGCAATTATAATCTGCCCGGGCGGAGGATATGATTGGTGTTCTGAGCGTGAAGCTGAACCTGTTGCATTCAGATTTTTGGGTGCAGGCATATGCGCATTTGTGCTAAGATACTCATGCGTCAAGAAAAGATTTCCTACTGACGCTTTGGAATGTGCGGCGGCTGTCAAGTATGTTAGAGATAATGCGGAGAAATTTGACATTGACCCTGACAAGATAATAGTATGCGGTTTTTCAGCAGGCGGACACCTTGCGGCAACAATGGCAAACTTCTGGAACAGCGAGCTGCTCACAAAGCCTCTTGGCTGCGATCCTGAGGACATCAAGGTAAACGGCTCTATCTTGGGCTATCCTGTTATCACATCCGATCCTGAATACACTCATGAAGGCTCAATCCTCAATATTATTGGCGAGGAAAAATCATCGGAGCTCAGAGAGCTTGTTTCAATGGAGAAGAGAGTATCGGAGAACACTCCTCCTACATTTATCTGGCACTGTGCTGATGATGGCTGTGTAAGGGTTGAGAACACACTTTGGTATATGTGCAGTCTTTCAAAGTATCACATTCCATTCGAGAGCCACATTTATGAATACGGTGGACATGGACTTGCATTGTGCGACGAAACCACTGCCACATGGGAAGGTCACTATCAGCCGGTGGCGGCTCATTGGGCAGAGGCGGCTATTGATTGGGTACATAGGCTATAAAAATATGTTGCGTGTGGCAACATATTTAAGCTAAAAAAATGACTCACATCAATTTGATATATACTCATATAGACATTTTCAAAGAACTAATATGAATGACCTATATAGTGAAATATGAACAAAACAGGTAGATACCTCAATTGAGTTATCTACCTGTTTTTATTTATCCTTTTCTCTGCACTCGTATGATCTGTTAATAAGTCGGATATGTTTTGACATGAGTCATTTTTTATCAAGAATATTGAGTATCCCTCGGGATATATGTTAAATCTGTTGGTTATCCCCAAACTTCCTCTGCGATCTCCTTAACAAGAGCAAGCTTTGCCCACTGTTCCTCCTCTGTGAGCTTGTTGCCTATCTCGCAGGAAGCGAAGCCGCACTGTGGGCTAAGGCAAAGTCTGTCAAGTGAGATGTATTTTGCAGCCTCGTGGATACGGTCGATAACAGCCTGCTTGTCCTCAAGCTCAGGCTTCTTTGATGTGATAAGTCCGAGGACTACCTTCTTGTCGCCGCTTACTGCTTTCAAAGGTTCAAAGCCACCTGAACGCTCATCATCAAATTCAAGATAATACGCACTTACATTTTCGCCTGCGAAAAGTGTTTCAGCTACACTGTCATATGCGCCACTGCTTGCATATGTTGAGTGGAAGTTGCCACGGCAAACGTGAGTTGTGATAACAAGATCCTCAGGCTTGCCATCGATAGCAAGGTTGTTTATTCTCAGCAGAAGTCTTTTTATATCCTCAAGTCCTGCGTCGTCAACTCCAAAAATAGCCTTTGCATTAGGGTCAACTATCATGCCCCATGAGCAATCGTCAAACTGAATATTGCGGCAGCCTGCTGCATAAAGGTCAGCGATGACTTTTCTGTAGCCCTTTGCGATATCCTGAACAAGCTCTTCTGTATCGTTATAATACTTCTTTGTGTTCTCCAGTGCGAAAGGCATTATCATCTGCTCAAGAAACTGTGCAGGTGCAGGGATAGTCTGCTTTGCGACTGTATTCTCGTCCTCGAGAGCCTTAACAAATTTAAAATGCTCAACAAATGGGTGGTCGCCAACTGATACCTTGCCTGTGAGGTATGTATCATCTATCATTGCGGCTTCACCATGGAATGGCAGACCTGTCTGTGTCTTGCTGTGACCAACTCCGTTGAAGCCCCACATAAAGTCAAGATGCCATGTTGCTCTGCGAAACTCGCCGTCTGTGATGATATGATAGCCAGCCTTTTTCTGTTTTGCAACGAGGTCAAGGATAGCCTTATCCTCTACCTCTTTAAGCTGCTCGGCTGTGATAGCGCCGTTTTCAAAATCTGCTCTTGCCTTTTTCAGATAGTCAGGTCTGAGAAAGCTGCCCACAAAATCGTAGCGGCATGGTGCTTTGATATTATTGTTCATTTTCATTACCTCTTTCATTTTATTATAGTTTATTTCCTATTGGTTTGCTGGTATTTAGTATAGCACGAAAAAGGGGGATAGTAAAATATTTATTTCTGTGGGATAGATATAGTTTCAGACTATAGCGGATCGAATAGTTTGCTTGACTTTGGTGCATATGGTGTGGTATAATGAATAATACGATATAGTTAGATGATAAATCGAGATTAGATAAACAAAGGTATGTAATATGATAAAAATTGTGTGGTCAATAAAAGATATAAATAAATATCAAACAGGAAACTTACCCGATAATGCAATAAAGATAGAAACGCCTAAGAGCGTCGATAAACTGATGAAAAAAGCGTTGCCGATAGCTGTAATTCTATGTGTTTTACTTTTTGCCGCTATGCTTGGTAAAACCATTGTGTGCAAGGTGGTCGTGATCTCTCCAATATTTATTCTGGTGGGATTTGCTTTAGGCTTTTTATTGTTGATAATTCACGAGTGGTTACACGGAATCGTTTATCCTAAGGACGCAGGTGTAACAATAGGAAGAATTAAAGGAAAGACAACATTTGTGGCATTAGCATCATATCCATTAAAACGAGATAGGTTTATATTGATGTGTCTGCTGCCTTTTGTTCTTGGGGTGGTTCCTTTTATATTATTTTTAATTAGTCCTGCCGAATTTAGAGTATTTAATGGATTGAATTTTGGTATGGCGTGTATGGGTATGGTTTCGCCATTTCCAGATGTTTATAATGTCTTTACCGTTCTAAGGCGCTCTGAAAAAAACGATTCAATAATGTTCTACAAAAATGATATGTACAAGATCTCTTGAATTTCCAGACTAAGCTTTACCCATATATTCCACCGATACAGCCCCCTCTGTATCGGTATTTTTCTGTCCTTACCGCCTTCCATCGCGCCAATTCTATTGACATTTCCACCTTGTTGTGCTATCATAAAAGTTTACGAGTTAGTCATAACTAGCTGTATGATATCGCAGAATTAAGATAGATAAGAAAGGCGGAACATAATGAAAAGTTCTGCAATAGTAAAAAAGGCACTGCATAAAGCGGACGGCGTTTTGTATCCTGTTGCAGGCAGGAAAGATAAGGTAGTTATCACAATGTCAATTTGCAACGTCATGCAATGAAAGTTTTTTTACTTTATTCAAGCTTTTTTTGTCCACCTAATTTTTTTGAACAATCAAGCTTTTTCTGACATATTATAAAAATGAAAATGCAAACGCAGTCACACTGATCTAATGCGTTTGAGATATGGAGGGTAATTTATGTCAGAAAAGTATTTTTTGGGTGCAATGACGCAGAATGGGTTTTCCACGGAATTTGGCAAGATAATGGCTGATAAGGAGTATTTCACATTCATACTCAAAGGAGGTGCAGGCACAGGAAAATCTTCACTTATGAAAAAGATAGCCGCTGAGTTTGAACCGACAGAGGACGTCACTAGATTTTATTGCTCCTCTGACCCTGCTTCCCTTGATGCAATCGTTCTGCATACATCAAAGGCCATAATCTGCGACGGCACTGCGCCACATGTTATGGAATGTTCATATCCAGGAGTTTGTCAGAAAATAATCAACTTAGGAGAGTATTGGGACGAAGAAAAGCTGAAGGCCTTCAAATCTGAAATAATCGAGGTTACAGACAAAAACAAGTCGCTTTTGGCAAGAAGCAAAAGGTTTACCACTGCCCTGTCTAACGTTTGCTTCGATACCTACAATTGCGGTGAAGGCTGTCTGCTGGAGGAAAAGCTGAAAAGCTTCACAGAACGATCAGCAAAACGTCTTCTAAACAAAAAAGGCTCTGGCAGCGGCAAAACTGATATTAGACAGTTGACCGCTTTGACAGAATACGGCTGTATGACGCAGCTTGCCACTCTTGACAGCTACCTTGACGTGTTCGCCATGAACGATGATTATTATGCCGCTTCCCACAAGTTCGTCACCCTCATGGCACAGCAGGCTGTAAAGCGAAGTTATGATGTTATCCTCTGCCCTGCTATCCTATTTGGCAACACCCTTTACGAGCATTTGCTTATCCCGGAGGCTGGCATCGCATTTGTGATAAATTCACCTATAAGCAAGCTTGACGGCTTTGAAAAAGCTATCAACATGGGAAGATTTTATGACAAGAAAAAGATCTCAGCCCTGAAAACAAGACTGAGATTAGATAAAGTCACCGCCTCCGACCTTGCAGAGGAAGTGTATTCAGGCATCAAGAAAGCCAAGAAAGTCCATGACGAGATAGAAAAGTATTATATCGCCGCAATGGACCACGCCGCCCTTAATAAGGTTTGCGACAGCATTTCAAGGGAAATTCACGAAAGGACTATAAAATAGTTTTCCACATTCCGTCGTAAGGCGCAGGCTCAAAGCCCATTTTCTTATAAAGCGATATGGCTCTGCCGTTTTCAAGCTCGACTTCAAGTCGGATACGGCGGAGCTTTTTGTCGCCATTTTCCTCGATATACTTAAAAAGCTCCCTGCCTAGACCTTTTGAGCGGTATTCCTCCAGCACAAAAAGCTCGTCTATCCATATAGTAATACCGCCTGCTTCAACTGAATATGTTTTCATTGTAACACAGTAGCCAACATTATTGCCGTCACAAACGAGCATATAACCTTGCACATACACATCAGACCTCATCATTTCATCGAAGCCCTGCTCAAAATGCTCTCTTGGAACAGGCTTGTCCACCGCAGAAGAATTATAGAACTCAGTGGAAAATCTGATATAATCTTCCCTGTCCTCAGGCACAAATTTTCTTATCATTTTTTATCTCTCCGTTTCTTTGGTATTAGCCTATTATAGCATTTTATTTATCAAAAGTCAAATGCACAAATTTTGTTGCAAAAGTCCAGATTATATGATATAATTATTTTGGATAATTTTAATCATATTTGTGAGGATACATAATGAAATATACTTTTGATTGCGACCGCTGGGGAAGCAGTTTTTCAGTGCCGTCTAAAGTGGTCGATAAATACATAAAATTAAGTGATGGCGACTTTGTAAAGGTACTTCTCTGCATACTCTGTTCAACGGAACGTGAATGCGACAGTGCAAAGCTTGCGGAAAAGTCAGGACTTCCTGAGAACACTGTCATTGACGCTGTGACACACTGGGTATCGCTAGGAGTCATCACCACAGAACACAGTGATACGACAAAGCCTGCACAGGTCAAAGCCGTTTCTACACCTGTTTCAGAGCCTGAAACAAAGGCCGAGCCTGTTTCAAAAGTTGAGGCAGTTGCCCCGAAACGTCAGAGCGTTTCAAACAAGCTGTGCATAAGATACAAAAATTCCGAGATATTGGAAAAACAGCAGAAGGACCCTAACCTTGCACATCTCTTTGACGAGATACAAACCGTATTACAACGCACTATCAATGGAACTGAGCAAGGGGAACTTCTTGCTCTTTATGAATATTACCGATTTGATGCTGCATCTATTCTCTTAGCCGCAGAATACTGTGTGTCACTTGAAAAGCACAACGTGTCTTACCTTGTGACAGTAATGCGTGGGTGGTTTGAACAAGACATCTGTACTTATCAACAAATTGAACAAGAAATAATTAGGCTTTCCAACATAAAAAAGTATGAATTCAAGGTACTGAAAATTTTCGGACAGACCGCAAAGCCGTCAAAGCAGCAGCTTGAGTTTATAGAAAAGTGGCGAACAATGGGCTTCACTGTTGAAATGCTGGAGATAGCCTATAACAAGTGTGTTGACAATACCAACAAACTGAATTACAAATATATAGACACTATACTGTCAAACTGGGCTGGCAAGAGCATCACTACCCCTGAACAGGTCACACACGAGGACGAAAAGTACCACACCTCCAAGAAAAATAAGAATACTAATAAGCAAACTTCCTACAATCTTGATGATTTTGAAAAATTCGCAATGAATTTTGATCTAGAAAAATCAGGAAAGCTATGATAAGGAGTAAAAAATGAAATATTCAATAACCGCATATGACAAGGCTGAAAATGAACTTAAAAGACGGCGTGAAGCTGTCATGAACGAGCATGAGGTCCACGCTCAGGAGATAGCACAGCGACTTCCTGAAATAGAGGTTCTTACAAGATCACTAAAAGCAAATAACTGTGAACTCATGAAGGGCATAGTAGGCAAAAATGCTCATGGAAGAGAATATATACAAAAAATGCGTCAAAACAATGCCAATACTAAACGTGCCATTAAAGGACTGCTTAAAATGGGAGGTTATCCTGAAGACTACCTTGATTATCACTATTACTGTCCTAAATGCTGTGATTATGGCTATCGTGACGGAGTGAAGTGCCAGTGCTTCACCGACTTGCTGAAAAAATACACCACTGAGGAGCTTAACGAGAATTGCAGTATCCAGCTCCACGATTTCTCTGAGTTCAGAATAGAATTTTATCCTGAAAGCGACGGTAACGGAATGTCACCGAGAGAGAAAATGAGAACGGTGTATTCAAACTGCCGTGCATATGCTGACAAATTTCATGAAAACTCTCCATCACTGTTTTTCATTGGCAAAACAGGTCTTGGCAAGACTTTTCTTTCAGCCTGCATTGCAAATGAACTTATACAAAAGGGCTACAGCGTCATTTTCGCCTCTCTGCTTAAGCTTCTCAGACAGATAGAGGACGAGCATTTCGGCAGAGCTACAGGTCAGACACTTGACATCATAGAGAATGCTGACCTTGTTATCCTTGACGACCTCGGCTCAGAATTTCAAACGAGCTTTACCGATTCCGTGATATATGAAATAATCAACGAGCGTATCAACCTTGGCAGGCCAACGATAATCTCTACCAATCTCACCAATGAAGAATACAATGCAAAATATAATGAGCGTATAGTTTCGAGGCTCACAGGCTGTTTCATGCCTATTATGTTTGTGGGAAACGATATTAGACACGTAAAGCTGAAAAATAATCTTTAAGGGGTAAAAAATGAAAAAAATTAGGGGAACTTTTCTTTCTATACCGGTGCTTCTGCTTGCAAACGCACCTGCACTGTGGAAACTTATTGACATAAATTCTCTGCTCAAAACGCTTATCATCATACTTTTTGCAATATACACCTTGGTTTTCATGTTCAAATCACATGGACGCAAAGGTTCTCATGGAAAAATCCGACGGCTTGATTCCGGAGCGTTTGTACTTGGCTGCGGTGTTTTGCAAAGCGTTATACAGCTTATAATAGTGATAGTGCTTTGCTTTACAAAGCTGAACGGTTGGCGGCTTCTTGCAAATGCACTTTGCGCTTATGCTATAACAACGCTTTTGTGTCTGAGTGGCATTGTGCGGATAGCGGCTTCGGCACGTCAGGTGAAAATACTGTGGTATGTTATTCTGTTATTCACCTGGTACATACCGCTTGTGAACTGCATAGTGTTCAGAAAATTCTACAAGGCAGCGAGAAGTGAATACTACTTCGAGCAGGCAAAGCTTGACCTTGACGCTGCACGAAAAGAGAACGAGATATGCAAGACAAAGTATCCTATACTTATGGTGCATGGCATATTCTTCCGTGATTGGCAGGTAATAAACTATTGGGGCAGGGTACCTAATGAACTTATTAAAAATGGCGCAGAGGTCTATTACGGCAAGCAACAGTCCGCCAACAAAGTATCCGTCAGTGCCACTGAGGTAGCTGAAAGGATAAAAGAAGTCATTGCAGAAACTGGCGCAGAAAAGGTCAACATAATCGCACACTCAAAGGGTGGGCTTGACTCGAGATACGCTATCTCTCACCTCGGCATGGACAAATATGTGGCAACCCTTACCACCATAAACACGCCACACTATGGCTGTAAATTCGTTGATATGCTTCTTGGGAAGATACCTGAGAGCATACAGGGCTTTGTTGATAGAAAATACAACAAGCTTTTCACTGCTCTGGGTGACAAAGGCCCAAGCTTTTTAGATGGCGTTTATGACCTGACTTACAAAAACTGCTCTGAGCTTAACGCAAGCACCCCTGACAGCCAGTTGGTTTCCTACCGCTCCGTGATGAGCAAAATGAACAGCATACGTTCCGCAGGTTTTCCGTTAAATATCGGCTATCTGCTCAACAAGCCATACGGCAAGGGCAATGACGGGCTAGTAACAGTTGAGTCGGGACTTTATGGTGAAAAATCCAAGATGATAGAACACAAGGGCAAGCGTGGCATTTCTCATGGCGACGTTATCGACCTTTTCAGGGAGAACATCAAGGATTTTGACGTGAGAGAATTTTATGTAGATATAGTAAAAGAGCTTAAAGAACAAGGCTTCTGATAAAAAAACACCCGTATCGCACATGATACGGGTGCTTTGCTATTTTCTGGGGCGAATTAAATATTTCATTCTGAAACGCTGTCTGTCCTTGATAGTTTTGCGATTGAAGTTTGCTATCTTCGCATTGAACGCAGACATCATTCTAAGCTCATGGGTTGGAAGCTCCTCCTCACCATAAAACCGACAGTCTGACAGACTATCGGTCAAAACTCAGTTATCTATTTTTGTCACAATGTCATAAACTATCTTATATTTTTCGCAGACCTTTTCATAATCCTGCTCATAGCCTGACAGCTCACCGTCCCTAAGATCCTCTGTAAGGTCATAGCTCGCCTTGTAAAGTTCGTCAAAGCCAAGATTGCTGCAAATGCCTTTGAGGGTGTGTGCCATACGGAAAGCTTCCTTGGCGTTTTTCTCCTCTAAAGCCTTGCACATATCCTGAAAAGTTGTATCATCTGCAAATCTTTTTGCAAACTTTGTTATCATTTTCTCACTGCCGAAACGTACCAGAACGTTGTCATAACTTGCGCCAATGCTTTCATAAAATTCTCTAGTAGTCATCAGGACACTCCTTACAAATCATATCATCTCTTATTCTACACCCTTTGCAAGCTCGTTCTGAATATCTTTAAGACATTCGACAAGCACAGGGTTGAATGTGCCGCACTCTCCGTTAAGTATCAATGCCATAGCCTTTTCATGAGAATACGCCTTTTTGTAAACTCGCTCGCTGACAAGTGCGTCATAAACGTCGGCGACAGAAACTATCTGAGCCGATAGCGGTATCTCGTCTCCTTTTAGTCCGTCAGGATAGCCCCTGCCGTCATAACGCTCATGGTGCCACCTGCATATGTCATGGGCTATCTTCAAGAGTGGCTCGTCACGGAACTGCTCAAGACTTTCAAGCATATTCGCTCCGATAGCGGAGTGAGTTTTCATTATCTCAAACTCCTCTTTGGTTAGCCTGCCGGGCTTATTGAGTATCTTATCGTCAATGCCTATCTTGCCGATATCATGGAGTGCCGCAGCCATTGGTATGAGAAGCTGCTCAGTGCCGCTGACAGTATACTTGTTTGTGCGCATAGGAAGCCTATCTAAAAGCAGTTCCGTTATGCGCTTTATGTTCACCACATGGCTTCCACTCTCGCCGTTTCTGAACTCTACTATCTGGCTGAGTATGCTTATCATCATACGGTTGTTTTTATCTTTTTCGTACATCTGGTCGCTGACAAGGGAAATAAGTCTGCGCTGTTTTGCATAAAGCTTAATGGTATTGAACACACGCTGATACACAACGCGTGAATCAAAGGGTCTGCTGATATAATCAGAAACGCCAAACTCATATGCTTTTCTTATAGAGGACGCAGAATCCTCGCTTGATATCATTATAACAGGGATATCATCTATCCAATGATGTTCCGCCATATAGTCAAGGACTTCAAATCCGTCCATTTCGGGCATGATTATATCTAAAAGCACAAGTGAAATTCCAGTGCCATACTGACTAAGCAGGTCAATACACTCCTCGCCGCTTGCCGCCTCATGTATGATATATTCATTGCCAAGCATTTCAGAGAGTATCTCTCTGTTTATATTTGAATCGTCAACAATAAGTATCTCCTGCTTTTGAGGCTCACCGACAACACTTTCGTGACCATCTGTGACAACTGTATCTTTCTTTGTCTTCGCCTGATACATAAGCTTATCAGCCTTGCTGACAGCTTCGTCAAGGCTATTGCCATCAGAGAAAACGCCGCCGACGCTTGCTGACAGACGTATATTTGAATACCCTGGCACAGATGCCGCATGGATATTTCGTTTTATCTTCCTGAGCTTATGGGCAAAATCGTCCTCCTGAATACCAGGCATGACAAGCAAAAACTCGTCGCCACCATAACGCACAAGCTCATCAGATTTTCTAATACAGCGCCTTATAACATCAACCACTGTCACAAGCACCATATCTCCTGCGTCATGACCGCATGTATCATTATAAACCTTGAAGTCGTCAAGATCTATCATCGCAACGCCCGCAGGCACATGGGACTTTTTAAGCTTATCTTCAAAATATCTCCTGTTGCTCGCACCTGTCAATGCATCAGTATACATTGCCTTATGATATTTTGACAGCTTATTCATTATCTTTTCTCTGTCCTGAACACCCAGCAGAGAGTCCTCATCAAGCTTTTTGATAAGCTCCATAACATACGGCTCTCCGTCAACCTGAACATACTTTGAAAAGACCTGATAAATGTCAGTTCCCATAAATTCAAGCTTAGTTCTCGGCTTTTTATCAATAAAAGTTTTTAAGGATATACAGTTTTCACAAGGCTCGTCCACTTTCCAAAAAGAAAAACACTGACATGGATTTTCAACGCAGCCGCTCACTCCATGAGGACTGTCCGCTTTCAGAAGCCTGACAAAATCAAAAGTTTTCCTGAGAACGTCAATTTCCTTTTCTATCTCCGAAGAGGTAGAACTCAGTTGGCTTTCGCTGTTATCATCGCAGGTCCATAATTTGTACACGTCCATATTCACGTTCTCCTTACGCTTAGTGTAGACTTATTGTTGCTTTTTTTACTTTTTTCGACATTATTAACTGATTTATTATACCACACCTCAATCACATTGTCAACCGAACGATACAAATTATAATATTATTCATAATATTAACTCATTCATATTTTAAGCGACTTTGCTCTAGTTTTTCATATATTTATCGTCATTCATAAAGTAAATATGGCACTCCACCTCAGTTTTCTCACTGAGCGAAAGCATTTTTCTGAGTATCTTTTCGTAGAAATCAAGCTGTGGACGATATGTCTTTAAAATTCTCTCCTCAAAAAGCTTTCTGTCGGCTTCTTCCTGTATGTTGGTCTTATAGTCGATTATGATAAAGCTTTTGTCTGACATTTTAAGCACAAGATCCATAACTCCGTTGCTGTATTCATTGCCGTCCATACTGTAGAATGGAAGCTCTGTATACACTGCCTGCGCAGTTTTGAGCAATTTTTCGATATCCTTATCTTTCAAAAAGCTGTGAAGCTGATAGTTGATATAGTCCTTATAAAAGCTCTCAGAAGCCTGCGAACTGCACTCGCCCTCAAAGTCGAGATACGCTCTGCTGACAATCTTCTGGATTAGCTCTTTCTGCTGTGGCGTTTCGTTATACGGAAACAGCTTTCCACGCATATTCACCGCAAGCTCAAAGGCACGATGTACCATATGACCGATATCTATGCCCTTTGGACGTTTGTAAGACAGTTTCTCCACTCCACTTGGTATAGTGACTTTTTTGCCGTCCTCAAGGTGGCTAGGAGTGATTTTGCTAACATGTTTCTCACTGAGCTTTTTAACGCTTTCATCAAAAGCATTTCGGCTGTTGTTCACCTCGTCGAATATATCCTTGACGTTTATCTGCGCCGCCTGCACAGCACTTTGCGCTGTGGCATTGTTTATCTGCGGCAGTTCTCTGCCTATTTTGCTCATTGTAAGTTTGTCGATCACAGTTTTTTTCCGTTCAAAAGTATACACAAATATAAAAGCCTGCTTTGCTCTTGTGGCCGCAACATATTCAAGCCTGAGCTGTTCGCCAAAATATTTATCCTCTGCCTGCTTCCTCTCATTAGGATAGAATGTCAGATAGTCCATATATGAATAATCGCTTGTTTTCAAAGGTACATAGACCTGTCTTTTAGCCACAAGGTCGGTGTACTTTCCACCGCTGAATTTATGATTTTTAGCCTCCGCCATAATAACGATATTCCCCTCAAGACCCTTTGCCTTGTGAAGATTCATGAGCCTTACGCAGTTCTGCTCACTGCTGTCAAGGATAAGCTCTTTTTCTTTCAGCACAGAAAGCTCGTTTTTCATCATATCCATAAGCTCGCCGCTTCCTGCAAAATCCTGCTTTTCCCACTTTTCAATAAGATAGATAAGATTTGAAAGCTCATATTCTCTGTTGCTAGTATTATCGAAAAGAAGCTCAGGAAAATCAAGGATCTTATAAAGCTTCGCTATAGGCTCATTAACAGTATCGGCAGACGCCTTTACTGCAACAAGCGTGGCGTCATTGCTTTCACAGTTTTGTTCATAATCGTCTACGTCAATTTCAGCGTCTTCAAAATCGATGCTGTCAGGCCTACATCTCCAAAGGATAGAATAAGCCTTTTCCTTTGCGGTAGGACTGTAGCTTTCAAAAACGAACTCTGCAAGAGCAATAAATCTTTTCAGCACCAGACTGTTTTTCTGAGGGCGTTTACCCCACATTGTATATGGTATGCCACGATCTGTCAAGACCATTGAATAAAACTCCATTTGAGTTGTGTTCCAAAGAAGCAGAAGAAAATCACTGTATTTTATAGGTCTTTCCACACCCTTGTCGAATATCTTTCCGACCTTCACAAGGTCTGAAATTATCTTAGCCACGCTTTCAGCACCCGGATCTTTGACAAAATACGCCCCTCTGATAACGTCGTCGGAAACAGCCGCAGGCTTATCAGCCTTTGATATCATATCGCTGTATGTCATGCCGTATTTGCCGTTTATTTCAGGCTGGAACTTTTCATTTACCCAAGCTATAAGCTGCTCATCAGAGCGGAAGTTGTAATCAAGTGAGAAAAACTCGCAGTTTTTCTCGTTATTGTTCTGAAATTTGGCTTTCATTTTGTTATAAAGCCTGATATCGGCGTCACGGAAGCCGTAGATAGACTGTTTAGGGTCGCCCACCGCGAACAGCGCACCGTCACGGAGCGGGCATTGCCATATATCACCGCCTGCTATAAGCTTGCTGTCGTCTGCACAAAGATACAGCAGAAGTTCAGTCTGCATAACATCAGTATCCTGAAACTCATCTATATAAATGCAGGAATACTTGTCTTTGAAAAACGCTCTTGCCTCAATGCTGTTTTTAAGAAGCTCGTGAGTGTGATACAAAAGCCCGTCATTTGAAACGCTCTCCCCGTCTTCACTCTCCTGATAAGCCTTTACAGCCTGCTCTATATACGTTGCCGTCTTGTTGAGTGCATATAGTGCATTTTCTTTCTTTACATTATCAAACCCACTTGGGCTGAAAATAGCCATGTTCTCATTGCTCTTTGGATGATCTTTCTTAATTTTCGTCTTATTAAAAGGCTCAAGGAACTTTTTGCAAGCTTTAAGATTAGCGCAAACTTTTACATAATTATACTTTGGGTCATAGGTCTTCATATCATCAGGTAATTTCTTCGTCACATCATCAACAAGAAAACCTGCTACATCTTCATATTTTCCACTCAAAGCACCATTATAGAATGCACGCACAAGACTATCCCTATAGTTACACATTTCTTTATAGGCAAGCTTATTTATGGTGTCAAATGTCACACTGTCATAGCTTTTATCCCTAACAAACTCAACATCTCTGTATTCAGCACACTCAAGAAATGTTTCCATAAGAAAGTTTTTTACACGGCTGTCTCTGAGCTTATATTGATTGCTGTTCAGAAAGCCGAAATCTTCTATGTTCGCACCATTTGTGCGGTAATATCTCTCGAAAAAGTCAGCCTGTGCCTGCTTTGTTTCACCGTCCTCGGCAAGTTTTAATCCCAAATGCAGGTCAGCTTCAAAAGGCTGTTCTGACAGCATACTCAAACAAAAGCTGTGTATAGTGCTTATCTTCATGCGCTGTAAATTCATAACAGCGTTCTCATACAGCTTCTTTTCCTCACCGCTGCATTTTGCGATATTCTCCGTAAGCCCTGCCTGTATCCTCTCATAAAGCTCGTTTGCAGCAGCGTTGGTGAAAGTTATAAGGACTATCTTTTCAACAGGTATACCTGCGCCTATCTGACCTATAACACGCTGTATTATAAGCCTTGTCTTACCTGCACCTGCGCCTGCTTCAACAAGGATATTCTTATCATAACTGTCTTTGTCTATTATATAGCTTCTTATCTGTTCTTCACTCATTCTGTTGCACCCCCTGAGCAAACTTCTTCATAAGCAGGACAAAACGTGCATGGAGTTATTTTATCATTCTTATTCACAATACACTTTTTAAAGCCCTCTTTTACTATTTTCTTAAATGTTATTGTTATCATGTTTTCAATTCCAGAATTATCTTTATTGTTAACTACATGGCAATTCCCTTTTTCAAGAATGAAAACATAATCTGCGGAAACGATATCACTTTCGCTCACTTCGCCCACAGGCGTAAGACCTTTTTCAAGCGCAAGGGCATAAATATGATCCTGTGGGTCTTCTGGAAGCTTCTCCCTGAATTTTTTGATATCCTCCGTCTTGTAGTCAACTATCTGGTATGACACCTTTGTGCCGTCTATTATCTTGTCAAGGCGGTCTATCCTACCCCTTATGGTGACTGTATATTTGCCTATCTCCACATCACCGTTGAACGGATACTCGACCTCAACGACCTCACGTTTGCCTGAGTGTATATCGTCGTGCAGTTCGTCAAGATAAGCCTTGATACAATTGTAATATTCATTTCTCTCCCTCTGCGCAACAGCCATATCCACAGGGGGATAGTTACGGAGATAGTTTTTAGAAACGCTCTCGAATATCTCATCAAGCGCCGATGTGTCAACAATTTCAGACACCTCAGCCGCACTTTTGCCCTTAAGCACAGTCTTGGCATAATTCTCCATTATCTCATGTATATACATTCCCTTGACATTGCCTTTGAGCCATGCACTGCGGTCTATATCCACCTCCTGCGGCTTTTCAACATGGGCAATACGCTCATAGAAAAACCTCAGCGGACACTGAAGCATAGTCGAAAGGCTTGTGGCAGAAATGATAAAATGTTTATTTTCGCACATTTCACGCAATATATCTATACGGCTTTTTCTTTGCTTATCAAGATACTCCGTAAGGCTTTCGCTTTGCTTTGCACCGTCATCATGAAGCCCGATTTTTTCTGCCTTGTTAAGGAAAGCACTGTTTAATGATATCTCAGAACGCACGCTCACCTTGCGTCTGTCAGAAAGATAATCATACACTTCTATTTTGTTTACATCAATGCCCTTTTCAGCCGCAATAACAGTATACACTGCCGACGGGCTTTGCGCTCTTATTTCTACGGTATCATAAACACTACAGCTTACAACAAGGTTTGCTCTCTCAGCCATGAGAACAGTTCTCACAAGGTCAGTGAGCTTTCTGCGCTCGATAGCGTCAGAACAATGGTCACGGTTGCCGAAAAGCTGTTCTCTCTCCTTATCGTTCAGAACAGGCGACTCGTCCTGCATGACAGGAAATCTTCCTGTTGTCAGACCAAGAACATATATGTTTTTCATGAAAAGCGCAGAATACCGCCCCATAAGACAGCAGGTAACAGCGCCTTTTGATGCAGGCAAAGAATACCTTGCGTTCTCTGCAATGTCGGTGATCTCAGTCATTGCTTCCTGCAAGCTAAGTTTCTTGTCATAGTCTGCATAAAATCTGTATCTGCCTATCAAAGCGTCCTTAACACTTGATATGGAACTTCTCTGCTCAGCGTTTGTACCTCTCACATACTTATTCACCAAGTTCAGTACGCCACCGTAAAACTCTTTTGCGCTGACATTTTCTTTTTTAAAGAACTTATAAAAGTCCTTGAACACCTGACTATCCCTTGTGCTATACCATTCAATGCCCCAGCCGCTTCCAGAATTCTGTGCTTCAAGGAATATCCGGCCCTTGCTTTTGGTCTTGCCGTCCTCTACTATCTCCTCATATTTGAAAACAGGCGAAAGCATTACATCTCTGAATAGGTCAAATCTATAGTCATTTTTGCACCATTTGAGCATTGCCCTGAACAATGCAACAACGTCACTGTGTCTGCATGAAATGCCCTCAGGAAATTCCACGGGGACTTTGTATTGATCGCACATATTCATGAGCAAGTCCATATACTCATCATCGGGACACAGCACAGCGGTATCGCAAAGCTCATAACCACTGTTCACGATATGTAGAACAGTTCTCTCCACCTCGTTTGTTACGCCATAATTTCTCCAAAGCTCCGCCTTTTGTGCTAATTTTCTCAGACCATTCTGATACTGCTCATCGCTCATATCAGCCATGTTATCTATCACCGCAGGATCAGGCAAAAGCCCTATATACTCCGCTGTCAGCTTATCAGCTTCTATTTCTTTATCATATGCAAAATGAACGCTGTTCACGTCTGCCTTACCAGCCTTTATAAGACCGCTGGCAATGCTTATGAGCTTTGCACTGTCATATAGTTTGCTGTCTGAAAGCTTATTTTCATACGCTTGAAAGATCGCACTCAGCGTGTTGATACGTCTGCTGTCCAAGGACAATGAATCAGGGCCTATACAGTTCATTCTAAGCTCTGATATTGTCTTGAATATCTCCATGCAGGCATTATGGTCATCGCTTTTAAAATAGTTTATACCGCTTTCATCAATAATACGTCTTACTATCTCACAGCCCTCAGCATTTGACAGTGTTATTATCCTGCTGTCCATATACTCGGCACTGGTTTCGATAATATGCTTTGCATGATCTGCGATTGTATATCTTTCAAGCCTTATAACAATATTTTCACCGCTTGCATTCTCCAACATTCTCTCGGCGTTGAGATAATCATTACATATGTAAACCTTTTTAATCAAAGGGTCTGCTTCATTACAGTCTTTGAGCCATTCTATAAAAGTCATTACGCTTTCTCCCCTAACATAAATTATCATAATAACATTTTACCATAGCAGAAAAATCTTGTCAATCTACTATCAGCGTGTTTGTATACTTTTTTGAAACATAATATTAAAGAAAATTTATTGATAAAATCATACCGCTATGTTAAAATATACTTTGTAAAACTTGCGTGGATTTTTCCTGACAGTATGTCACTTTTCGCCACACAGCAAACAGGCTGTGCGGCTTTTTTTCTGCCCACAGACAAAGGAGTGTAAAAAAATTAATGAACAGTGATTTCATGAAAACAAGACCGATCTTTCCTCTTCTGCTTTCAATGTCCCTGCCAATGGTGATATCAATGCTTGTAAACTCTCTTTACAACATCATTGACAGCTTTTTTGTAGCAAAAATAAGCGAGGACGCAATGACATCGCTTTCACTGGTGTTCCCTGTGCAGAATTTTATAAGTGCCACTGCTATCGGCTTTGGTATCGGCATCAATGCGGTCATTGCCATATATCTTGGTGCAGGCAGAAAGGAAAAGGCTGATATTGCCGCAACTCAGGGGCTTGCACTTTCGGCTTTGCATGGTATTGTGCTAATGATAATATGTATACTTATAATGCCTGCATTTCTATCTATGTTCACAAGTAATAAAAACGTTGTAGATCTTGGCGTGCAGTATTGCAACATTGTATTTACATTCTCTCCTGCATTAATGCTTGCCATTGCATTTGAGAAGATATTCCAATCTGTCGGCAGAATGAAGATATCAATGTTCAGTATGCTCTGCGGCTGTATTGCAAACATAATCCTTGACCCTCTGCTTATTTTTGGCGTTGGATTTTTTCCTGAAATGGGTATAAAGGGTGCTGCACTCGCCACCGGTATCGGTCAGGTGCTGACCCTTGTCATATACATAATAGCATATCTTCGCTGTGAGCTTCCTGTTAAGCTTTCCGCAAAACACAAGCGTCCTGACGGCATAATAATCGCAAAGATGTACTCCATAGGCATTCCTGCAACACTTAATCTTGCACTGCCGTCACTTCTCATATCCGCCCTCAACGGCATACTTGCGGCATATTCACAAAGCTATGTGCTTGTTCTTGGAATTTACTACAAGCTCCAGACCTTTCTTTATCTACCCGCAAATGGTGTTATTCAGGGTATGCGACCAGTTATCAGTTTTAACTACGGAGCAGGCGAGAAGGAGCGTGTGAAGAAAATATACCGCATTGTTCTTTACATGACAGGTGTGATATTGGCGGCAGGAACTATCATATGCGCACTTTTCCCAGCCAAGCTCATAGGGCTTTTCACGGAAAACGCTGACACTATCGCCATAGGCAAAACAGCACTACGCCTAATTTGTATCGGCTTTGTTATCTCCGCAGTATCCGTCACCTCATCAGGTGCGCTGGAGGGGCTTGGCATGGGCATTCCGTCGCTTATGATATCTCTGTGCAGATTTATTGCGATAATACTGCCACTTGCGTTCTTCCTCTGCAAGCTCACGGGACCAACAGGCGTATGGAACGCATTCTGGATAACAGAAGTCGTCACCGCTTTGATATCTGTATTTATCTACAGATTTTCAGTTTCAAGGCAAAAAGATTTAAAATAAACACTGCCACTATTCTGTCATTACCACTTATTACCACTTATTTCCGTTTAACAACTTGTAATTTGCAAAAAAGCGTTGACATTTTGCAAAAAAAGTGTTATAATATATCTTGCATGCCGCTGTGGTGGAATAGGCAGACACAAGGGACTTAAAATCCCTCGGGGTAAAACCCGTACCGGTTCAAGTCCGGTTAGCGGCACCATAAATCATCGTAAAATCGGGCTTTTTTGAAGTCCGATTTTATTTTTTTGTCCGTTTATCTACCAATCAGTCACATTTATTTTATTTCTTCATGTCATCAGCCGTATTAGGGCTTCCTACACTCTTGCTTTCCGTAGCGGGCGGCCTTTCGACAGCTCCGCCACCGAGGATATTGGCGATCGTATTAGCTGAGTCAATCTTAGAGTTGAAATCCAAGTGACTGTAAAAATCAGCGGTAGTCCCCTTGCCAAATGGTAACACACTTTCGTATGGTTGATAAATAACGTAAATACGCCTTAAAACAGGCTTCTCTTGTCCTTGAGGGGTTCATCGAGTAGCTCGTAGTAGATGTAGATCTCACGGGGCTGCACCTCGACATAGGCATCAAGCGTGATACCAGACACATCTCACGGGTAAGCTCCTGTAAGCGGTATCCGCCTTCTGTGAACTTCTTGGTGTCCACGGAATACTGCTCTTCATGATGCTTCGCCTTGCGTGCAAGAGATTCCGCTTTTGCCTTTTCCTCGTCCTCTAGTGCGAGACTGCGAATATCTTTAAGCACGATAGCGTCCATATCCTGCATTTTAATGTAATGGCTGGGACAGTATCGCTTTCCGAATTTCATGTAAGAAGTGTAGTTGTAATTGTGGTGGATATACTTTCTCGGCTTCTTCTTACTGCCGCTTGTGGTATTGTTCCACGCAAGGCGGACTTTGTTTCCGCAGTCCTGACAGTAGATCAAACCGCTGAGCCACTACTGTTACGCTTGCCCTGCGACACCGATTGCTCCATCTCACGCACCCTGTCCCAAAGCTCCTGAGAAACAATAGCTTCGTGCGTATTCTTCACAACGATCATGTCTTCATCGTCATTTTTGATGACCTTGTGATTTTTGTAGCTGACAGTTCTTGTGCGGAGCTGAACAAGATGTCCGAGGTAGGTGTAATTGTGAAGTATCTGCTTGACTGTTTCACGGCTCCACATATGCCTTGTACGGCGAGGATTAGGTTTGCCAAGCTTTGCGTAGTAGTAATCTGAGGGAATTGGTACACCGTCCTCGCTGAGCTTATCAGCAATGTGGTGCGGACTGTGACGAACGAAAATGCCCCTCAACGCCGTCCGAGCCTGCCGAGCGGAAAACAAACCGATGAAAACAGCACCCTCTCAGGAACGCTCCGAGAGGGTGCTTTAATGTTGCTATGTATCATTTTAGTATCCACTGATTATGAGATATACCACAATGCTGAATGTGAGTTGTGTGGGATAGGTTTTGTGTGCACCAATAGACTAAGTTTTGTTGGATATTATTTCTTACGAATCGCTTTTCTTTGAATTACATGAAGGACAGAGTACCTGTCCATTCTCTATTTCGGTTTTTCCACCCTTACTCCATGGAGTAATATGATCTGCTTCCCAGTTATTCCAATTACATTTTACCCCACATATTTTGCAAATACCGTTTCCACGTCGATAAATGACTTGACGCTGCGCCTCGTCAAAACTTCTTTTAGGATCTTTTTGTGGAAGATTAGGAACATGGGTTAAAAGGCTTTCTTTAAGGAAATTATGTCTGTAAAGTAATGAATCTTCCGAGTCAGATGAATGAGATACTCTTTCATGGTAGACTACAAGACGTGGATCTTGCTTTTCTGGTTCTTTATGTTCGTCTAATAATCTCTCAGCTTCAAAATCAATAAACCACTTTGCAATATCAGCTTCTCGCTCACGAATATCATAGTTCGGCATTAAATCCATAATTAGTATAAATAGTGAAATGGTGCTGTATCTTTTCAACTCCGGTGTTTTGACAGGAAACATTTTATTAAGATAATCCAAAATGCGATATATTGTTTTGGCATCAGTGGATGAAGTATTAAAATTCTTTGATTTTTCATACATTGCATTTAAATCTCTATCTTTTATATTGCAAATACCCTTGTTCAATTCAAGAAGTGTCATTTGAGCAGCTATGAGATCATAAGTAAAACGAGTATTGGAAAAATTGACTTTCGAGAAGAATTCATGATTAGTAAGCTCTTTTATAAAACCCTCATTCGTCCGGGCATTGCGTTCCTTTTTTCCTGAGCTTTTAAAGTCGTACCATTTTGAAGCCTCAGGAACATTTCTCGTATTTCATCTTCGTTCTGTGTATCAAGTATAACGAAATCCAAATTATAGCTATCTATTATTGTTGCAATATCCATATCAAGTTCGCTATACTTTTTGTTTGCAACATCATAACCATTAACAGGTTCAGCATCTTTAGGCAAAGCGAACTCATCATCATAGAACGACCATATTGCACGAATACGTTGCTGACCGTCGATAACATCATATGTGTCATTGTTTTTTTCGTGCAAATAAATTTTAGGTACATCGAAGTCTCGTAAAATTGAATCAATCAATAGTTGCTTTTGTGCTTTTGTCCATACTGCTGGTCGCTGATAATCAGGATTAGTATCTATTCTTTTACGTTTTTTTGAAAGTGTAAATAGCGGCCATGTTGCTTTTTTCAGCATAATTTCATCTCCTATATCAATTCATACTTGCGTTGTCAACCCACAGCTCACACTGCTGCATAACAGTAGCCACCGCATCGTCCATACCCTCCGGCGGATAGCGATGACTTTTCAGAAGTTTCTTTATCATCATTCGCATTCTGGCTCTTGCACTCTCACGCTTCTGCCAGTCTATCGTGCGATTACGGCGGAGCGTATCGGCAAGCTCCTTTGTGATAGCGATAAGCTCCTCGTTCTCGTAGAAGTCTTTTATCGCCTGCGGTTTGGTGAGTGCATCGTAGAAAGCAAGCTCATCAGCAGTCAAACCGAGATCTTCGCCTGCTTTTTGTGCTTCTCTGATCTGCTTTGCAAGGTTGAGCATTTCCTGAATGACTTCCTCATTGGTAAGCATACCGTTGAGGTAGCGGTTCATAGCACTTTGCATGATCTCGCTGAATTTCTCCGATTTTACAAGGTTTGTTCGCTTGTAGATATGTACCTGTTCAGCAATCAGGCGTTTCAGCAGCTCAACAGCAAGGTTCTTTTCTTTCATTTTGGAGATCTCCTCCAAGAATTTTGGATCAAACAGCGAAAAGTCCTGTTCCTTGTCGGAGAAAAGGTTGATAACACCATCACTCTTGATACTCTGCTTCAACAGCTCATTGATTTTGGCATTGATCTCAGGGAGTGAGAGCCTTTTACCTCCGCCCTGATTGAGAATACGCATCAACAGGACACGGACAGCTTCAAAAAAGGCGGCTTCTTCACGCTCATCTTCCTCAGCGATAGAGGAACACAGCGAAAGTGCCTGTTTCAGCAGCAGAGCTTCTTTTGTGTAGCTTTCTCTGTCTTTCTCCCTCTTTCTGTCCATGAGAAAATTGACCGCACCAGTGATCGTGCGTCCTGCCGTAAGCTCATTACCGCCGAAAAATGCAGAATAATCATATTCATGGAGCAGATCACGGCAGACTTGCAGTTTCTCCTGAAACTTCGGATATGCTACCTTTGCAATATCCGTGTTGCCGTAATTCTTCTTGTCACGAACGGTATAATCGTTCATAGCCTGCTTCAATGCACCTGCGATACCGACATAATCAACGACAAGACCGCCCTCCTTGTCACGGAACACTCTGTTGACACGGGCGATAGCCTGCATCAGATTATAGCCCATCATCGGTTTATAGACATACATCGTCGCAAGGGACGGCACATCAAAGCCTGTCAGCCACATATCGACCACGATAGCAATTTTCAGAGGACTGTCATTGTCCTTGAATTTTGTTGCAAGCTCCTCCTTGTGGCGCTTGTTGCCGATGATACTGTGCCATTCCTCGGGATCTTTGTTAGAAGCCGTCATGACCACAGCGACCTTTTCCTCCCAGCCCGGACGAATTTCAAGGATACGCTTATATATCTTCATAGCGATAGCACGGGAGTATGCAACGATCATCGCTTTACCTGTCAGCAGGTTCTCACGATAGCTTTCATAATGGTCAAGAATATCGTCAACAAGGGACTTTATCGTATCATCGTGACCGAGGATAGCTTCCATTTGCCCAAGCTCACGCTTGCTTTTCTCTATTACGTCAGCATCGGCATTCTGCGCCATGATCTCATATTCGGTGTCGATCAGTTTCAGAGTGTTTTCATCGAGTTTCAGCTTCATGACACGGCTTTCATAGTAGACAGGACGTGTCGCACCGTCCTCGACAGCCTGTGTCATGTCATAGATGTCAATATAATCTCCGAATACTTCACGGGTATTTCTGTCCTCTCTGGAAATAGGCGTACCCGTAAAGCCGATATATGTAGCATTCGGGAGCGTATCACGGATAATTCGAGCTGTACCGATGACCTTACGGGCAACAAGCTCGCCGTCCTCATTCTTCGTCATCTTGATCTTTTCGGTAAGACCGTACTGCCCTCTATGAGCTTCATCAGCCATGACAATAATATTTCTTCTTTCAGACAGCGGCTCACCCGATTCCTCAAACTTCTGCATCGTGGTAAAGATAATGCCGTTAGCCTTGCGACCGTCAAGGAGTGTTTTCAGGTGTTCACGGCTTTCAGCGTGGACAGGCTCTTGACGGAGAAACGCCTTGCATTTCGCAAACTGCGAATAGAGCTGATCGTCAAGATCGTTTCTGTCCGTGATAACAACGACAGTCGGGCTTTCAAGGGCAGATTGCAGTAAATGGGCATAGAATACCATAGACAGCGATTTGCCCGAACCCTGCGTATGCCAGAACACACCTCCCTTACCGTCGGTGACAGTAGCTTTCTTGGTGGATTCGATAGCCTTGCGAACGGCAAAATACTGATGATAGCCTGCAAGTATCTTATAACTCTGCAAGCCCTCGTTGGAAAACAGGATAAAGTTTTTTAGAATGTCGAGCAGGCGGTCTTTCGTGAAGATACCCTCAAAGAACGTGTCAAATTGGGCAAACTGCGTATTTTCATAGCTGCCGTCTTTTGTTTTCCACTCCATATAGCGATCTTCGCCCGAAGTGATCGTGCCTGCACGGTTTTCGGAAAGGTCACTCATAACGCAGATAGCATTATAGATGAACATAGAGGGAATGGAGTGCATATAGTTCCTGATCTGCGTATAGGCTTCGGAAGCGTCCGTTTCCTCACGGGAGGGAGATTTCAGCTCCATAAGCACCACGGGCAGACCGTTGATGAACAGCAGGACATCGGGGCGCTTCTCGTCATTCTCTATGAAAGTCCACTGATTTGCAACGATAAATGAGTTGTTGTCCGTGTTTGCGTAGTCAACAAGATAGCAGATTGCAGAACGCTCCTCGCCCTTATCAGTATAGCGGACTTCGATGCCGTTTTGCAGATAGTCCATAAATACAGCGTTTTTCTGCACCAGCTCGCCGTTTTCAAAATTCTGGAGCTTAAAGAGTGCATCGCTGATCGCATCATCGGGGAGCGTGGGATTTAGCCGATACAAGGCTTCTGTAAGCTCGTCCATATACAGCGGTGTCTTATAGTCACGGTCTATTGCCGGACCGTAGGCGTGGGTGTAGCCCATTTCCTCAAATAGCTGTATTATTGCGTTTTCGTATTTTTCTTCGGTGTAAGGCATAAATATCTCACCTCAAATTCTCTTATATGCTATATCTCGTACTCTTTGTAAAAATACAGTATATCTATTGTTTAGTATTTCTGCAAAGGCTTCTAATTCGTTAATTCTAATCGGAAAATGAATAGTATTCTCATCATGTCGAGTCGCTGTCCATAGACGAGATGAAAAATCGTATCCTCCTTCAATTTTATGATAGCTCTTGAAATCTGTAATCGGATTATAGACAATAGGAGTATCAGCAAATCGTTTCTCTTTGGAGTTCGGCTCATTAAGATTGATAGGGTGGGCGCTGAGAAGTGCGCGTATTTCTTTGAAATACTGCCTATCATCGAGAGACTTGTATAACTCTGGACGATTCAGAAAAACAGTATCATCAGGCAAAGGCATTTGCTTCTTTTCCTTATATAATACACGATATATCTGGTCAGTTGCTTCAAGAAGAATGTCAATATAAGTTATAAGCAATATCAAATGATTAAGATCGTGATTATTTCTGAAATCAATGGAATTAAGCTGTTTTACTGCTTCACGACTCCATATAATGCCAGAATGAACAGTATTAGCTCTTGAGTGATTGTCCTTATCATGAATGTAGTAACTGATGCGACGATCCAACAGCCTATTACAGTAACATTCAGCAAACTTTTCAATATATTCTGTTGGTAAGTTCATATCGTACTCCTAACATAAATGAAAATTTACGCCTGCAAGCCGCCTAAATCTTGACCTCTGACACATCAATCTCGCCGTTCATCAGTTTCGG
>NZ_JBCPGA010000060.1:0-10025 GCF_040914135.1 Ruminococcus sp. RTP21204st1_B2_RTP21204_210225
AAAAAAGACTGCTGTCTTGCTTTTTGGCAAGATCGCAGCCTTTTTTCTTGGGGACTTTTTTTACAGCCCCTTTTTTTTCTTATTAATGAGCTGTCACGTCAGAAAATTCTATGCCGACCTGCTTGCCCTCATATGTTGCGGAATACTCGAACGTTGTGCCAACAACTGTCGCCTTGCCATTGCTGTCTATCTTGAGCTTGCACTTCGGAAGCTTCTGGATATAAAGCTGTTTTGTTTCCCCAGGATAGTTGTTGTCATATATCTGAAGGATATATTTTCTGTGGCAATCAGAATCCTGAATAAGTCCGATAGCGTTCACTGTATGAGTATCGTCTATAGTTGTAACAACTGGTATGCCAAGGCTGAGCTGGTCTTCAAGCTTTTCAAAGCCCTTACTGTCGTTGTTAAGGTTATACTCTGACGAAGAATCGTCCCACTGGAGGGCGTTAAGTCTGTAGAGTGCCTTTGCGAACTCTGCGTCATTTGAGGAATAGCCACCCTTTATTTTGCCAATGCCGTTTGCTATATCCATATCAAGCAGTTCTACCTTTTTCCAGCGGAGATTGCCGCCTGATATTTTCGTAACGTTCTTTACCCAGCCCTTGTTCTTGCTGTCATACTTATAGTCATCATTAAGGGTGAGAATATCCCCTGTGCAGGAATAGTCGAGATACTTTGTAACGTCTGAATATGTGCCCGCAAAAAGGTCTGAGGTTATCTTGCTAAGCGGCACTCTTTCGTCATACTGTTTACCAAAGTCTGTTCCGCTTATGTCATAGCCTGCGGCATTCACCTTTATGTCGCTCTTATCTGACGGAGTGATATCTCCAAGAGAAGTTTTTACATTTCCGAGATACCAATCTCTTGCCATAACAGCCATGCCGAAGTCAACACTTGCGGTAGTTGTTGTTCTGAAATTCTTGAATGAGAAGCCGTTCACCTTTGGGTCAAAGCCTGTGTTGTAAAGTGAATAACCTCTTACATTATCATCAGCGTTCGTGTATGTAACGATATCATAGTTCAGTGTAGTAACTATCTGCTTGTAAACGTCATTGAGGGCGTTTGCGTCAGAAGCTGAGTAATACTTTCCGCCTGTGGAATAAGCAAGCTCCTGAAGCCAATCTCTGTCAACATCTCTGCCAAGACCAACAGTGAGAACGATTATGTCCTTATCCTTTGCAGTATTTGCAAGGCTTGAAACGCTTGCAGGATTAAACTCGTCAGACTCGCCGTCTGTGAGCATCACGATGATATTTCTGTATTTTCCACCGGAAGTTGCCTTGAACTCGTCCATGCACTTTTTAAGAGCCGTCTGGCTGTGAGTGCCGTTAAATATCTCTTTCTCAGACTTTATCTTATCGAGAGCTTCCGTAAGCTTCGTCTTATCATCAGTGAAGTCTACCATCTTTTTGTAGCTTCCTGTGAACTTGCAAATGCCGACCTGATAGTGGCTCTCAAACTTGTCGATAAGATTCTTTGCAAATTCAAGACGCTTGAAGTCAACATCATTCTCAGAAGAAGTTACACACTGCTCCTTTGGATACATAGAGCCGGAGTTATCAACGAGGAAGCAGATCCTTGTTGTGGCTTCATCGTTTACAGTTTTCTCAACGCCTACCACATAAGTGCCAAGCTCTGTAAGAGAAGCAGAAACTGTCTTTTTGCTCTTGTCTGCCTTTGAATCCACCTTTGTGTAAAGGGTGGAGCGTGAATCAAATCTCAGCACTGTAAGGTCATCAAATGAATATCCCATTTTACTCAGCTTTGCAGAGTCGATATCAAAAGTTATCTTTGCCGAGTTGAACTTATAGTCAGAATAAGCGTCATAAGCCTTTGTGACGATACTTGCATTTGAAGAGATACCAAAGAGGTCAAGCTCAACGAGGGTCGCACTGGCAGCGTTTGCGTCGCCCTTTATTTCAAGGCGGCAGTCCCCTGCATTTTTTTCCACTGTAAGCTCTCTTTCAGCGTCATTGGTCTTTCCGTCAGACTTTGACTCTCTCGGATTTGTGCCTGCCATAAGCTCATAGCCGTCAAGAAGACCGTCGCCGTCAGTATCGGCTTCAATAGGGTTCGTGCCTAGCTTTATCTCATCGCCGTCGCTTATTCCGTCATTGTCAGTATCCTCGCTTTGAAGGTTAGTGCCATGACGTACCTCATCGGCATTCTTTATGCCGTCACCGTCCCAGTCCTGATCGTCAGAAAACTCCGACTCCTTGAAGGTAGTGCTTATATCAAGCTTTGTTATGACCGATTTAGCCATGGCGATACGGTTATTTTCCCTTATTTTCAGACCCACGACAACACAGGCAGCCACAAGGAACGCAAGCACTATACACAGCACCAGCAATGCTATCTTCTTTTTGCGCTTTCCTCTGTTCATGCTCTGAACAAAATCATTCGTATCAGAAAAATTTGCTTTCATAAATATTAATTCCCCTTATCAGATCACATATTTCACGATATTAATATTCTAGCATATATGTACCTCATTTGCAAGCAAAATAACCTAGAATAATTCACAAAATAAACTGTTCTTTTTTGTTTACAAACAGTATATCTTACCAAAACATTAACAAGATAATTCTTTTATTATTAACCTAAAATAAATTAAAACCTTCTTTTTCCACAAAAAAGGGCAGCCCCTCTCGGAACTGCCCTTTGGCATAATACTATCACTCTTCTGTAACAGTATTATAAATAACGTTCACAACGAAGTCCTTGTCATAATCTACCTGTAAAATAGAATCAGGCTCAAGCTCGTCTGCAATGATCTTCTTTGCGATAAGAGTTTCGATACGTCTTTGGATAAACCTCTTGAGAGGTCTTGCACCGAAGTTCTGATCGTAGCCCTGATTTACGATAGCTTCCTTAGCGGCGTCTGTTACCTCTATGCTGAGCCTCTTGTCTTCCAGACGCTTGCCAAGCTCTGCAAGCATAAGGTCAACGATCTTGTATATCTCCGTCTTCATAAGAGGCTTGTAGTAGATTATATCGTCAAGTCTGTTAAGGAACTCAGGTCTGAACTGCTGTTTCAGCAGAGCGTCCACCTTGTCCCTTGCCTCCTGAGATATCTCGCCCTCAGGTGTGATGCCCTCAAGGATATAAGGAGAACCGAGGTTTGAAGTGAGGATTATGATAGTGTTCTTGAAGTCAACCGTTCTGCCCTGTGAATCTGTGATACGTCCGTCGTCAAGCACCTGCAAAAGGATATTGAAAACGTCAGGGTGAGCCTTTTCGATCTCGTCAAGAAGAACTACTGAATAAGGCTTTCTTCTTACAGCCTCGGTGAGCTGACCGCCCTCCTCATAGCCTACATATCCCGGAGGCGCTCCGATAAGACGGCTTACGCTGAATTTCTCCATGTACTCCGACATATCTATACGAACGATATTGTTCTCATCGTCAAACAATGCCTGTGCAAGAGTTTTTGCAAGCTCTGTTTTACCAACGCCAGTAGGACCGAGGAAAAGGAACGAACCTATCGGCTGATTTGGATTTGCGATACCGGCACGAGATCTCATGATAGCCTCAGACACACGCTCAACAGCCTCGTCCTGACCGATAACTCTTTCATGGAGGATATCAGGCAAGTGCAAAAGCTTTTCACGCTCGCCCTCCATAAGCTTTGCCACAGGGATACCTGTCCAGCGGCAGATTATCCTTGCTATCTCTTCCTCTGTTACCTTATCTCTTAGCAGAGTGTTCTTTGTCTTTGACTTCTCTGCCTTTTCTTCTTCCTCGGCAAGCTGCTTCTGCAAGTCAGCCATTCTGCCGTATTTCAGCTCTGCAAGCTTGTTAAGGTCATATTCACGCTCTGCTCTCTCGATATCCTTTGAGCATTGCTCGATATCCTCACGGAGCTTCTGCACCTTAGAGATAGCAGACTTCTCATTCTCCCATTTAGCTTTCATCTCATTGAACTGCTCACGCATTTCTGAAAGCTCTTTCTGCACCTCATGGAGATGTTCAACTGCAAGCTTATCAGTTTCCTTTTTAAGGACAGTTTCCTCTATCTCGTGCTGGAGTATCTTACGTCTTATCTCATCAAGCTCTGTAGGCATTGAGTCCATTTCCGTTCTGATGAGTGCGCAGGCTTCGTCCACAAGGTCGATAGCCTTATCAGGGAGAAATCTGTCGGTGATATATCTGTTTGACAGAACAGCCGCCGCAATAAGCGCCTGATCCTGAATTTTTACGCCGTGGAACACTTCGTATCTCTCTTTAAGTCCACGAAGTATAGAGATAGTGTCCTCAACTGTCGGCTCGTCAACCATAACAGGCTGGAAACGTCTTTCAAGAGCAGCGTCCTTTTCGATATACTGACGGTACTCGTTAAGAGTCGTTGCACCGATACAATGGAGTTCGCCCCTTGCAAGCATAGGTTTCAGCAGGTTGCCTGCGTCCATTGCGCCGTCTGACTTGCCTGCGCCAACGATATTGTGAAGCTCATCTATAAAGAGGATTATCCTGCCCTCAGACTTCTTTATCTCCTCAACGACAGCCTTAAATCTCTCCTCAAACTCGCCTCTGTATTTTGCGCCTGCGATAAGCGCACCCATATCAAGTGAGAAAACCTGTCTGTCTTTCAGGCTGTCAGGAACATCTCCGCTGACGATACGCTGAGCAAGGCCCTCTGCAATGGCGGTCTTACCAACGCCAGGCTCACCAATAAGGCAAGGGTTGTTCTTTGTTTTTCTTGAAAGTATCCTTATAACGTTTCTTATCTCGCTGTCCCTGCCGATAACAGGGTCGAGCTTATTCTGTCTTGCAAGCTCCACAAGGTCCTGACCGTACTTTTTCAGCACGTCATATGTTTCCTCAGGGTTCTGGCTCGTTACCTGAGCATTTCCTCTTACAGCTTGAAGAACTTTCAGAAACTTTGTTTTTGTTACACCAAAGGTCTTGAATATTTCCTTCAAAGCGCTGTTAGGGCTGTCCATTATGCCCATAACAAGATGTTCAACTGAAACGTATTCGTCCTTCATTCTTGAAGCTTCCGACTCGGCTTCCGCAAAAGCCTTGTCAAGGTCGCTTGAAATGTATACAGAGTCCTGCGCACGTCCGCCTACCTGCACCTTAGGTATATCGTCAACTGCTCTTGTAAGAGCCGCCTCTATATTTTCAGGGGCGATATCCATTTTTACAAAAAGCTGCGGCACAAGACCGTTTTCCTGTGAAAGCAAAGCCAGCATAAGGTGCTGCTGGTCAACAGCCTGATTTGAGTTTCTTGAGGCAATGCTCTGCGCTTCCTGCAAAGCTTCCAATGATTTCTGTGTCAATTTCTGAGCGTTCATAAAATTACCTCCCTTATCATCTAAAAAGATATATGCTCACAGCAGGCGGAGCTCTCCGCCCACCGTTTAAAGAACGACAACGCCTTTTTTTAGATATCCTTCATACATTTCAGATACCTTTCTTGCCGCCGTTTCAGGTTCTGCGGCGTTGTCAAAGTAAAGCTGAATACAGCTGTCCATACAGCTTATATAATCACCGATAGCGTTCGCTATATCCTCGTCGGTCAGCTCCGACTGAGGCGGTGCGTAAAAATCTCTTGTAAATCTGCCCTCGGCTGTTTCATAAGGCACGCCAGTAGTGAAAAGATACGAAAGATATTTTTCTTCGAGCCTTGCCCACAGCTTAAAAAAGCTGTCAAGCATTGAAATGAGCTGTGTGCTCTGAGTTCTGAAAGATACTTTCAGCCTACCCACCTTTCCGTGAAAATCTCGGCTCAGCTCTATGCTGTATCGTATGGTCGGCTTATATTTATATCTCAAAGGACTTTTTATAGACATCATAGCGTCAGAGGGCTGATTAAGGGTCTGAAACCTGCTGTCCATAAGCTGTTCTATTTTAGCGAATATCTCACGCATTCTTTTTTCAGGGGTGAGAAGCTGGACACGCTCTGCCAATATCTGATTTATCAGATTTGAACGACTGGTATTCATGGAATATGCCAGCCTGTCGATAGCCTCCACCACATCGTCTGCAAGCACCAGACTATACACGCTCTTGTTCACTTTGCTCTCATTCCTTTCTTTAAGGCGTTCCCATATGGCGTCGCCTTTTATCACTGTACTTATTATACCACATTCTAATAATTTGTCAATAGGATTATATAATTTTAATTACGAATTATATAGATGCACAATAGAATGTATGTTCTGCACCTCTAATTTGTGCAGTTTTATTGAAAACTTGTCAAAAGTGTGATATAATAACAGATACCAAGTTGGAAAGGCGTGATAAAAATGCTCAAAGGCGTTATATTTGATATGGACGGACTAATGATAGATACGGAAAAGCTGCTCACAAGGTTTTGGTGTGAGGCGGCGAATCATTACGGCTATCCAATGACAAAGGAACACGTTCTGGGCATACGCTCTCTTGCAGCGAAGTATGCTATCCCACATCTTAAAGGCATTTTCGGAGAGGATTTTGATTACTACAAAGTTCGTGCAAAGCGTATCGAGCTTATGAACGAGTTTATCAGGCAAAACGGCATAGAAAAGAAAAAAGGGCTTGATGAGCTTCTTGACTATCTTGACAGCACAGGCCTAAAAAAAGCCGTTGCCACTGCCACCGACTTACAGCGCACCACGCTGTATCTCAGTTCTATAAATATCATTGACAGATTTGACAAGCTTATCTGCGGAAACATGATAGAAAACGGCAAGCCTGCCCCTGATATTTATCTCGCCGCCGCAAAGGAGCTGGGGCTTGACCCTGGCGAGTGCATTGCCCTCGAAGACTCACCAAACGGCATACGCTCCGCCCACGCCGCAGGCTGCAAACCTGTTATGATACCCGACCTTTCACAGCCTGACGAGGAAACAAAAAAGCTTCTGTATGCCTGCTGTGATGACCTTTCCAAGGTCATAGGTGTGATACAAAAGCTTTTAAGATGAATATTCTGCCAATTCATGTAGGGGCGAACATTGTTCGCCCGCTTTTTGTAAAAACCTTATAAAAATTGATACAATGTTACACGAATTGACACAAACGCTACATAGGGATAGTAAAACCGATAGCTTTATCACTTCGACGGGCGAACGCTGTTCGCCCCTACACTGACTACACTGATTTGCAAAATAAAATACAAAAATGCGGATACCTCCACGATATCCGCATTTATTTTTTATCCTATCTAATTAATCCTCGACCTCAGAAACAGAAGACGTGTCAGTGTCCGTCTTGCTGTCCTTATCTTTATTATCAGAAGCCTTGCCGCCCAGATACTTTTCATAAATAGCTATCTGATCCTCAACAGACTTCAGCTCGTCCTTAGACTTTGTTGTAACACAAATATATTTGTGTCCGTTATCATCAAGTATAGTTGAAAGGGTGTACTTTGCTTCGTCGGTGAAGCCTGTCTTTCCGCCCTCGATGCTTATGCCGTCGTCAGCCTCGCCGTCACCGTCACAATCCACATAGTAGCCCTCGATTCTCTGTGCAACAATGCTTGTAAGCTCGATACCGTCCTTGTGCTGTTTTGTCTTTGAAGTTGTGTACTTTGTTGCTGTAAGCACTTCACGGCAAGTTTCGTTATCCATAGCCGCCTTTGTGATAACTGCGATATCCTGCACTGTGGAATAATGATTTTTGTTGTGCAGACCGCTTGCATTCACAAACTTCGTGCCAGTAAGACCAAGCTCCTGGATCTTAGCGTTCATAAGCTCAACGAACTTCTCCTCTGAGCCTGCAACTGCGTTTGCAAGACCTGTTGTGCCGTCAGCACCGCTCACAAGGATAGCTGAATAAAGCAGGTCTTTCATTGTAACAGTTTCTCCGGCTTCAAAGCCTGCTCTTGATGCGTTGTCCTCGATAAGAGGGTCGATATCATCGCTTGTGAACTTATATGTAGCGTCCATATCCTGAATATTCTCTGCGGCTACAAGAAGCGTAAGCATCTTTGTAAGAGAAGCAGGATATACCTTTTTCTCGTAATTATAACCTGCAACTATCTCGTTTGTGTCAGCGTCAACAAGTATAGCTGAGTTTGCTGTCATACCCTTTATATTTATATCCTGATAATTTGCAGACTTCACAGGATAATTGCTCACAGGCTCTTCCACAACTGATGAAAGGTCGTCAACCTCTGAAACCTCCTCAGAAGAGCTTTCCTCAGGTTTGCTGTTCACCTTAACAACTGCGTCTGCCACCTTGCTTGCCTGAATGGTATATCTTCCTGTCACCACCAGTGCCGCCGAGCCAACAGCCACAAGCATTATAACTATAAGCACAGCAACTATAGCTGCACCGCCCTTTTTGTTTGTCCTCTTCATTTTTACAACAATTCCTTTCCTGGTGCTTATACTGCACCTATCTCCTCTTTTTCTTCCTTATGACCATATTTCGCTTCATACTCGTTAAGAGTATCGTGACAATATTTAAGTATATCTCTTCTCGTCACAATACCTATAAAAACTTCCCTGTCATCAATAACAGGCACAAAGTTCTGATCCATTGAAAGAAGTATCAGATCCTCGATAGTAGAATAAACATAGACGGGTTTCATTCTAACACGCCTTGTTATCTCGCTTATCTTATATTTTTCCAGCTCACGCATATCCTGAATGCCATTATTGAGCATGAACCACAGAAAGTCGCCCTCTGCAAGGGTCTTTACATATCTGCCCTCACGGTCGATAACAGGCACAGCGGTAAAGCTGTGATTTTTCATTTTCTCAAGAGCCTGCCTTGCTGTGTTGTCATCATAGACAAAATCCACGCAAGCCTTCGGCTTCAAAAACTTTAGTATATTCATTTATATATATATCCTCTTGTAAGCATACGTTTTTATGCGGTAACGACCGCACCTATAATTATACCAAAAAAACGCATACAAGTAAAGCATAGAGAGGGCATTTTCCGCCCTGCGTTTTCAACAAATCTCCACGCTGAAATTGTGCATTTTGACTTACTGCTGTGCAGACTTGTAGCCGTATGTGTAAACAATGCTCACAAAACTGTCATAGGATATGGTCTTAAGATCGTCCGTCTGATATCCCCCTGCACTGAGATCGTCTGTTGTAACGCCTGCTTTGTTTAAGATACCCTGACAATAGCCAAGCCTCTGATCCTCTGACATACTGTCAAAGTCCACAAGACTTGTCGCCTGAGATACGTCAAACAGGCTGTCGTCAGCGTCCCCCGAAAGCTCGTCAACAGTGTATTCTGAAACTGTATCATCTGAGCCTTCAATGGTAAAGGTCTGCGTGTATTTTTTTAAGCTTCCGTCAGATTTATCAAAATACAGGTCGATAGCAGTAATGTACGTGTCGCCCGTATAAGTGTACTCCTCAATATCGAAATCATCAGCCTCATCACTGTTTATATGACCATAGGTTCTCGGCAGGTTTTGCTTGACTATGCTTTCAAGAACGCCGTCAAGCTCCGTCACGTCTGACTTGTGATAAACACCGGTCACGTTATCGTAATCATATCCTGCTCCGTCAACATAGATAAATCCGCTGGTGCCTATATCCGATGTGACTTTCAGATAGATGTTTCCGCCCTTTTTGGCTCTTACTACCTCCTGCTTTGAGCCGTCGTCCTCTGTGCAGGTCGTTTTCAGAGTGTAGTCACCGTCAAAGATCGCAGCAGTTTTTGTAATAAGCTCACCCTGCTCGTTCAATACCTTACTATCCGCATCACTCTCGTCACCCTTGCTGTCCTCAGACTTTGCGCTGTCGGCATTGTCGGCTGTTGAAACGTTCGCCTTGCTCTCTGTGACAGAAGAGCTGTCCTTACTATCCTTTGAACAGCCAGCTGCACACAAGCATACCACGCAAGCGCAGAGAGCCGCACATATTTTCTTTATATCCATATGTCAATATCCTTTCAGACCATGTACTATATTTCTTTTTCAAGACAATACTGCTCTTAACATTATACACCCCTTAAACTTTTATGTCAAGAGATAAGGCAGAGCGTAAAGATCGATGATTGTAGTGCTACAATAGATATTGGACAAAATTAAGAAAAAAGAAAAGAGAGATAGGCAAAAATCTGATAAAATAAAG
>NZ_JBCPGA010000061.1:0-9993 GCF_040914135.1 Ruminococcus sp. RTP21204st1_B2_RTP21204_210225
AAGCGCAGAGAGTATCTCGGGAATTATTTCAAAAACGGCGACTGTGCTATTTCAAACAACGCAGCGGAAAATGCGATCAGGCCGTTTACTGTAGGCAGAAAGAACTGGCTGTTCAGTGATACTCCGAACGGAGCAAAAGCCAGCGCTGATATATACAGCATCGTTGAGACAGCAAAAGCGAACAGGCTTGATGTGTTCAAATACTTTGAATTGTTGCTGACAGTACTTCCGAGCATGGAGTTTCTGACCAATCCGGATATTCTGGAAGAACTGATGCCGTGGAATGAGGCTACACAGAAGATCTGCAAATTACCGTGAAATATATCCCCGAGTTTCGGACTCGGGGATCTTTGGTTTTAGGGAATGGGGGATTATTGGGCGGGTACGATATAACGGCTAAGAGCATTGCCACTATCAGGACGGTTTCTTTTTTAGCGAAAGTGATCGCTTTGTTTATGTTTTTCATTTTATCATTTCCTGTCGTTTATTCATATGATAAAATTATATCATGAAAATGATATTATTACAAGATTTTGAGCTGTTTTAAGAAAAAAACTTGACAAGTTTAAATAGCCAAGTTATGAAAGAGAAAAAGAAAAGTTCTTTTGCAGTTCTTGAAATGGTGTTTTTTATCGCTGCGCTAATGTGTTCTCACAAGGCAGCGTTCATGGTGCAGGCTAACATGAGAGTGAGCCTGAGGCGCTTAAAAAGGCTAACGGTATCTACAAGCACATGGTTGAGATGCAGATTTGCTCGGAGAAATGGAAATACTGATATGAATAGAAACCACCGCTGGGAGGAAAACTCTCAGCGGTGGTTTTGATTTGTTTGCGTATTATTTTGCGGAGATGTTTCCGCTTTCTGATTTTTTGATAAGACCTGCGGTGAGAGCTTTTTTCAGGGTGTAGCTTATTACGCTCTCCGTTATGCCCACAGCTCTTGTGTAGCCGAATTTCTTGGCTGTTTCTCTTACGAGGTCGGTTTCTGAAAGGCTTATCTGCTGGCAAAGCACTTCTTTCACGGCGTTTATTATCTCCTCGGAGGGGATATCCTCCATGCTTCGCTTGTTGGTATCGTCGCTTGTGCGATAGATAGAATAGCTTTCAGGGGATTGCCCCTCTTTCCAAAGGAAAACTCTGTTTTCATCGGCTGTGGCGAATGGTGAAACGCCTTGTGCGGCATCGGCAAAGATGCTTTCCACTCTTGAGCCGCTTCGTGTTATGCCCCATGCGGTGAAAACTTTTCTCATGAAAAGCTTCTCACTTATTGGTGCTTCGACAGCGATCATCTTTTCGGCTGTTTCCCTTATTTTCTGCTTGTTTTCGGGCTTATAAAAGTCATCAGATGTACCCATTATGCCAATATCTGCGGTCACATAGGGCTGTGCAAAGGCTGATGTGAGGGCGGAAGCTTCTTCTTTTTCAAACTGCGATGTGGAATAGACGGCAGGCTTTGAGGGGGGAGCGGTTTCGGCTTCATGCTTTGGTGCGCTGTCTATGGCGGCTTTTATGTTTTTAAGCACTCGGTCCTTATCGTCAAACCAATCGAGCGTCCACACTCTCAGGATATTCCAGCCAAGACCGTTAAGCACGCTTGGCTGTAGGATAAATCTATCCTGTGCAGTTGAGCTGTGGAGAGTGTTTTCACCATCAAGGAGTATGCCCAAGAGATACTCGTTTTCGTTGTCAGGGTCGATTATGCCGATATCAACTTTGAACTCGGAGCTTCCGATGTTGCATTTCACCCCATAGCCAAGCTCTTTTATGGCTTTTGCGATACACTCTGTTACCGTGCTGTCGCTTGTGCTTTTTGTGGTGCTGTGGGCTGTTACGGCAAGCTTTCCACGCTCGGCAAACTCCAGAAAGCCTTTAAGTCCTGCAACGCCCTCGGATCGTGTTCTTGAAAGGTCTATCTGCTCAGGACGGAGGACAGAGTAGACTATCATGGCTTTTCTTGCACGGGATATTGCTACATTAAGTCTTCGCCAGCCGCCGTCACGGTTGAGAGGGCCGAAGTTCATTGAAACCTGTCCCTTTTCGTCAGGACCATAGCCGACGGAGAAGAGTATAACGTCACGTTCGTCGCCCTGAACGTTTTCAAGGTTTTTAATGAAGACCGGCTCTGGTGACTTTCTGTCAAGTTCTTCAAGCTCAGGGTGGTTTGCCCACTCTTCACAGAGCATATCGTCAATGAGATTTTGCTGAACGGAGCTGAATGTTACAACACCTATGCTGTCATTGCGGAGCTTTTCATCGCTCATTCGTCTTATTATCTCGTCAACAACGGCTCTTGCTTCCGCCTTGTTCTGCTTTGTTCTGCCCTTGTCATAGTGACCCTCGGGGTGGATAATGCTCACCTTTGAAATGAGGTCGTTATGGGACGGGAATGTGAGAAGCTTATTGTCATAGTATTTCATGTTGCTGTAGGCAATAAGGCTCTCGTGGCGTGAACGATAATGCCATTTGAGATACTGCTGCGGCATGGAGATAGCAAGGCAATCGTCAAGGAGGCTTTCAAGGTCTTCTTTTTCGCTGTTTTCTTCGTCTATCCGATTTGAGGAGAAGAAGTTTGTTGGTGGGAGCTGTTTAGGGTCGCCCACAATAACAACGTTCTCGCCCCTTGCGATAGTGCCTGCGGCTTCGGCTGTTGGCAGCTGTGAAGCTTCGTCAAAGATAACAAGGTCGAATTTCGGGAATGACGGGTCTATATACTGTGCAACTGATATGGGGCTCATGAGCATACAAGGGCAGAGCTTGCGGAGAAGATTTGGTATCTTATCGAAAAGGCTTCTAAGTGACATCATTCTGCCGTTGCTCTTTATGGCACGTTTGAGTATGCCCATTTCAGAGGTGGAAGCGCAGGCTGAGCCTTGGGCAGGTATTTTTGCAGAAAGACGAGCCAAAAGCTCCTGTATAGTCAGGCGTGAGAATTTGTCGAGAGTGTCTTTGAACTGTGTGATAAGGTCGTTTGCACTGTTACTGCTGAACTGGCTAAGACGTTTATCGCTGTTTATTATCATAAGTGCAAGCTGATAGTTTAGCGTGCAGGAGAATGCTTTTTCTACGTTTTCGCTGTCAACATTGCCTGTGCGGTAGCTTTCGCTGACACCTGAAAGTCCGTTGTCTGAAAGCTCTTTGTCAACACTGTTGAACTGGGCAGCGTATCTAAGCTTATCTGCGTTTTCGGCATAGGTATTAAGCTTTTCTGCAGATAAGCCAAGCCAATCTGCACTTGCTTCTATGGCGGTCATGTTGGCTGAGAAGCTGTCCTCAAAGGCTGAAAGCTTTTCAAGGAATGAGGAGAGAGCCTGTCCTTCAGAAGTGCAGTTTGCTTTTCCGATAGTCTGAGCCATTTGTGCAGGGTCAGCACCCGCTTTCTGCTTAATGGCATTCATAATGCTGTCGGTTTTTGAAACGGCTTTTTCAAGGACATTCCAATCGGTCTGCTCGTTCATGTAAATACCTGTGAGAAGCGCTGTTACATCTGACGGCAGGCTTCGCAGGAAGTCTTTCTTTTCGCTTATGGTGCAAAGCTTATCGAGAATTTCACCAAGGTTTGCTTTTGTAACGGAAGCAGGGTCTTTGGCGTGGAGCTTTAGGCTTTTTACAAGCTTGCCAAGTTTCATGGCTTTTGGCAAAAACCAGCTTTGCTCTGCCTGCTTATAGAGCATTTTCGATTCTGACGCAGGAAAGTCAAAAATGCTTTTTTCAAAATGGCTGAGGATATCGGTGCAGAGAGCGGTATACTCTTTTCCTACGGCAAGAGTATCTTTGATCTTTTGCAGGGTGATATCATAGTGAGGTGCGCAGAGAAGTCCGTCAAGAAGTTCACCATCAGCGGTGGAAGCTTTGTATATGTCAGAAAGCATTTTTACTGCTGTCTTGTCAAGGTCACCGCTGTAGCTATAAGCCTGTGCGAGAGTTTGTGCGCACTGAGAGGAAGCGGTGGCTTTTTGGGCAAGGTCGGCGGCTTCAGTGTGGAACTTGTCACGCTGTTCCATAGAATATGATGTAATGCCGATATCTTTAAGTGGGAAGTCGGCAAAGTCGCCTGTTTCGGCTATGGCTATTGAATATCTATGCACAAGGTCGCTGAAGCGGTCGAGAGTTTCTTTTGCCACGTTAGCGAAGATGTCTTTTGAAACTGATAATTTGTCTTTTTCGGATATACTGCGCTCATAGGCTGATATAGCTTCATAAAGGGTCACACCACAGTTACGCTTTTCGTGAAGTGCGGTTATGGTATCGTTGAGCTGGGCTTTCTGAGCTTTGAGCCTTGCGGCTTCGGCTGAATACTCCTCGGGAGATTTTATTTTGCCCACTTCAAGGGCTTTGTCAAGCTCTGCAAGGACAGTGGTCTTGTTTGTTTTATTGGAGTGGAGTTCAAGGCAGAACGGGTCAAGCCCTAGGTTTGCAAGACGTTTCTGCACCACGTTGAGGGCTGCCATTTTTTCGGCAACGAACAGCACGCTTTTATCATTATAGAGGGCGTTTGCTATCATATTTGTGATAGTCTGAGATTTTCCTGTTCCCGGAGGACCGTGGAGGACAAAGCTTTGTCCGCTTCCTGCTGCGGCAATGGCGGCAAGCTGTGAGGAGTCTGCACTCATCGGCACTGCCATGTTTTCAAGGTCAAGGTCGGAATCTATATTCTCAGGGGTTATGCTTATATCCTCGGGGGCATAGGTGAGAGAGCCAGCCATAAGGCTGGACACCACCTTGTTTTGGCTTATCTCCTCTGAGCGGTTGCGAAGGTCGTTCCACATTACGAACTGGCTGAACGAGAACAGACCGATAAAGGCATATTCCTCGATGTTCCAACGCTTTTTGCCCATGACAGCCTGACGGATAGTATTGAAAACAAGGGGCAGGTCTATGCCGTGTTCGTCAAGTGGGAGAGGGTCAAGGCCTGTGATACTGATGCCATGGTCTTGGCGGAGATATTCAAGAAGTGTGACGTTTATCTGAGTTTCTTCCTGTCTGCTCCTTATTACATAGCCCTTATTTCGTGTGTTGCGGACGATATCTATAGGGATAAGCACCAAAGGGGCATAGCGTGGCTTTTCGGAAAGGTCGCTTTCATACCAGCGGAGAAGTCCCAGAGCGAGGAAAAGGGTGTTGCTGCCGTTTTCCTCCATGCTCACCTTTGCGGAGCGGTAGAGGCTTTTAAGGGCGGCGTCAAGGTCGGCTTCATTAAGGAACGTTCTTATGCGGTTGTTTTTGAACTCGTTCTCGGCGATATTTGTCACAAGGTCCTTTTCGTTCTCAATAGCGAATATTTTTGCGTCACGAGTGGAAACTGTCCACTCGGTAGGTATTTCCATGATACGGAAGTCACTTCCGCTTGCAAGCTCGTCCTCAAGCTTTCCAAGGTCGGCGGTCATAAGCTGCATGGTGTTCTTTGTGACACGGAAGTTCAAAAGAGAATTTCGCAGGCTGAAATCAAGAAGCTTTCTTTCCCATATGCGCATTTTTGTGACGGGCTTATCGTTGCCCTCTGCCACTTTGCCAAGAAGCGAGCTGTTAAGCTCGGAGGGGGCGAGAATCTCTTTTGGCTTGTCGGATTCTTCGGCAAGCTGCATACCTGAATAGGTTTGCTCGGGACGCAGAGGGATAGGTCTTATGCCACTTCCACGGGTGCGGATAATGTCTATGACGCATTGGAATTCCATGTTGCTTATATGGTCTTTGCCGTGTTTCATGGCATGGTCGAAACGCTCGACATCGTGAACATTGCTGTCAACAAAGTCTGTACACTCCACAAGGAGCATTTCTTCGGCATTTTCTGCAATGCGCTTTTCGATGGCGGAAACATCGTCAACGCAACAATCTGCGAAAGTTTCGTTTTCAAGCCAACAGCCGCAGAATGCGTGACCTGTCATGAAAAACAGCAGAGGGTGAAGTCCCACCGCTTCAAGGCAGGCGGCATAAAGCACCGCAAGGTCAAGACAAGTGCCCATTTTTTGCTCCAAAACCTTATGCGGCAGGCGTATCCTCTGACCTATGACCTCATAGCTTGCAGGGGGATCGTTGTAGACTATTTTCTGCTGGACGAGGGCGGCAAAAATTGCTGCCATTTGAAGCTTCACGTTGTTTGGGTTGTTGGTCTGATAGCCTGTGAAAGAGGGGTCGCCTTTCCACTTTTTCAGGAACGTGGAAGCTTCATGAATAACTGGGGAGAGCGCAGGGTGATTTGGCGTAACAAATGCGGCTATCATCTCAGGCATTATGTTCAAACCGCTCCACTGATCGCAGGCGAGAAGCTCTATAGTGTTCTGATAGGTGAAGATATTTTCACCATTTTGAAGCACCTCGATGGTGATATTGCCCACCATTTTTTCTGTAAGAGAGAAAAGAAGATCTGTGTTGGTAGATATCCTCACGGGGGATATCTCGGCAGAACTTTTTGCGGGTATAGAGCCGATATGATATGTAAATTCCTTTGCAAACTCAGGCTCAAAGGTTATTTTAAGTCCGATATTCTCAAGGGCTTCCTCTGAATTGTTATTTACTACAAGGCTTCTTATGACAGGGACATAGTTTTGCTGCATGGCAAAGTTTATAGATGCGTTTATGTGTCCGCCGACAGTGACGATATTATCCACTTTTACCCCTCCGACAATAATTTTTTTAATAAGGAACACCGAACAAGGAGCGTGCGGTGCAGTCATATATACTCATTATAGCACAAATAAACACATTGTGCAATATTTTTCCTGAGGACAGGATATGCTATATAAAAAGTAAATCCATTGTTCATAGTATCTTTATTGAATAGGTGGGAGGGTTGTGCTATAATACACTTTGAAATTCAATAGAAAATTTGGAAAGGTGAAAGCTATGGAAAGAATACTTGATTGGAACAAATATCTTGATACTGCGGCGAAAATGGTTTCTGAGGGAATCGTTATGCTCAAAAATGATAATAATGCTCTGCCACTTGATACAGACAAAGAGGTGGCTGTTTTCGGACGCATACAGTTTCATTATTATAAAAGCGGAACAGGCTCGGGAGGAATGGTGAATGTTACTAAGGTAGTGAACATTCTGGACGGGCTTATTGATAACGGCGTAAAGGTCAATGAGAAACTTCTTGACACATACAGAAAATGGGACAAGGAAAACCCATTCGACTTAGGCGAGGGCTGGGGCGGAGAGCCTTGGTCGCAGAAAGAGATGCCACTTGACGAGGGGCTTGTCAAAGAAACTGCAAAAAGCTGTGAAACTGCCATTGTGATAATAGGCAGGACGGCAGGCGAGGAGCAGGACAACAGGCTGGAGGCAGGCTCTTATTTGCTAAGCGATGACGAGATAGCTATGCTCACGGTGGTGAGAAAGCATTTCAAAAAAGTTGTTTTGCTTCTCAATGTGGGAAATATCATCGATATGACCGACATAAACAGAATTGCCCCTGACTCTGTGCTTTATGTTTGGCAGGGGGGAATGACAGGCGGAAAGGGTACGGCAGACGTTTTGACAGGAAAGGTAAGCCCAAGCGGAAAGCTTCCTGACACTATCGCATACAAGGCGTCGGACTACCCTTCGGACGCTAATTTCGGCAGGGAGGAAAACAGGGATATTTACGCTGAGGATATTTATGTGGGATATCGCTATTTTGAGACTTTTGCTAAAGACAAGGTGCTTTATCCGTTCGGATTTGGCCTTTCATACACTGGGTTTGAGATAAAGACGGAAAAGGCTGAGATAACAGAGGGGGCTGTGAAGCTTTCTGTATCGGTGAAAAATATCGGTTCTTACAAGGGCAAAGAGGTAATAGAGGTCTACTGCGAAGCTCCGCAGGGAAGGCTCGGCAAGGCGGCTAGAGTGCTTTGCGGCTTTGAAAAGACTAAGGAGCTTGTACCACAGGAAGAGCAGGTGTTTGAGATAGCGGTGGATATCGCAAAGCTTGCTTCTTATGACGATTCGGGTGTGACGGGCAACAAGTCATGCTATGTGCTTGAAGCAGGGGAATATAAATTCTATGTGGGCAGTGACGTGAGAAGTGCTGAATATGCTTGCAGTTTTGAGCAGGGTGAGGATCTGGTAACAGAAAGGCTCACTCAGTCGCTTGCTCCTGTGGAGAGTTTTGAGAGGATAAAGCCTGTTTGCGAGGGCGGAGCTTTCAGCATTGGCAGAGAGGCTGTGCCTGTATCTGAGGTAGACGAAAGTGCAAGGCGTTTGGAGAAGCTTCCGAAAGAGATAGCATACACTGGTGACAAGGGCATAAAGCTTTGGGACGTTAAGAACGGCAAGAACACAATGGACGAATTTATTGCACAGCTTTCAGACTATGACCTTTCCTGCATTATAAGGGGTGAGGGCATGGGAAGCCCTAGGGTCACGGCTGGTACGGCTTCGGCGTTCGGGGGAGTGTCGGAAAATCTCAATGGCTTTGGCATACCTGCTGGCTGCTGTTCGGACGGTCCGTCGGGCATGAGACTTGACTGCGGCACAAAGGCTTTCAGCCTGCCGAACGGTACTATGATAGCTTCTTCGTTCAACAAGGAGCTTACAAGTGAGCTTTTCACTTTTATGGGGCTTGAAATGGCGGCTAACAAGGTGGATTGTCTGCTTGGCCCTGGAATGAACATTCACAGACACCCTTTGAACGGCAGAAACTTTGAGTATTTCTCGGAAGATCCTTTTCTTACTGGCAAAATGGCGTCGGCTGAGTTAAAGGGCATGGCTGGTGCAGGGGTGACAGGTACGATAAAGCACTTCTGTGCGAACAATCGTGAGACAAACAGGCATTTTATCGACTCAGTGGTATCGGAAAGAGCGCTCAGGGAGATATATCTAAAGGGTTTTGAGATAGCGGTAAAAGAGGGAGGAGCTTCCTCTGTTATGACCACATATGGCAGAGTAAACGGCTTGTGGACGGCAGGAAACTTTGACCTTAACACAGTGATACTTCGTGAGGAATGGGGCTTCAAGGGCTTCACCATGACGGACTGGTGGGCGAACATAAACGTTCGTGGAAAAGAGCCTGACAAGACGGATTTTGCAGCTATGGCCAGGGCGCAGAACGATGTTTACATGGTTTGTCCTGACGGAGAAAAGAATGACGATAACACGCTTGCTGCCCTTGAAAATGGCGGTATAGAGAGGTGTGAGCTTCAGAGAAATGCGGCGAACATATGCGGATTTCTTCTTCACACTAATGCTCTTAAGCGTGCGGAGGGTATAGGAGATACTGTCAAGGTGATAAACCGAGAGGACGAGGAGCAGGAGGACGACAAGCCTGTACAGTTTTACAAGGTAGACCGTGACATAACTCTTGACCTTAGTGATGTTGACACAAAGAAAGGCACTTCTTATAGCTTTGCTCTTGACCTGTCAAACTTCGGTATTTACAGGGTGATAGTTACGGCAAGCTCTACACAGAGTGAGCTTGCGCAGATACCTATGACGCTGTTCAGCATGGGAACTGCGGTGGGTACGTTCACGTTCAACGGCACTGGCGGCAAGGCTGTTTCAATGGAAAAGGAAACGCCTATGTTCTCACGCTTCACAACTTTCAGGATATACTTTGCGCAGAATGGGCTTGACCTGCACAGTATCAGGTTTGAGCTGACGGACAAGGAACGTTGATTTAAGGCTGGCGTTACGTTTTGTGCAAGTGAATAAACAGCAAGATCGGTCAGTAGATCCAAAATGGGATTACTGGCCGATCTTTTTGTGGTATTTGTCGGTGATTTGGGCATAAAAAAAGGACTATCAAACGATAGTCCTAAAATTGGTTGCGGGAGCTGGATTTGAACCAACGACCTTCGGGTTATGAGCCCGACGAGCTACCGAACTGCTCCATCCCGCGATATTTTACTGCTTTTTTACTGCTCTCTCCTGAGTGCTTATTTATTATATCACAAATGAATGTGAATGTCAATACCTTTTTTGCAATTTTTTTATTTTGACTGAAATGTAGGTTTGTCAATCATATTGGACACTATTATTAAGAAATTCGATAGGCGAAAACCATTTGAGGGGACGCATA
>NZ_JBCPGA010000062.1:0-9197 GCF_040914135.1 Ruminococcus sp. RTP21204st1_B2_RTP21204_210225
TTACATTATATCACACTTTTTATCTTTTGTCAACCCCTTTTCTGAAGTTTTTTCAAAAAAGTTTTTTGACTTCCGATTTTTTCGTGCTTTCTAATGTGCTGTCTTAAATCAGCTTATCTATTATATCACATTAGCTAAGCTTTGTCAAGACTTTTCTTTGTGAATTCTTTATGAATTCGTTTGAACTCTTTTGTGAAGTTCTTTTGTGCTACTCCTCAGGTCTCTTCTGTTCTCCCGAACCTTTTACCTTCGTTTCGCTTCTTTCTTTATCGCGCTCTCTCGAGGCGACTTGTTTATTTTATCACTTTTATGCCATTTTGTCAACCCCTTTTTTCGCTTTCTGCTTTTTTTACACTTTATTTCCCTTTTCTTATCTCTTTTTGTCCATTTTGCTTCGCTCCTTTGTTCTTTTGATACAAAAAGTGACAACTGAGCGTCGCTCAGTTGTCACTTTGCTCGGTGTTTCCTCTATTTTGTGTTAATGATTTACTCGGTATGGCTCCGCCATTCCTCACTTCTCATTCCTCATTAATCTTACCGTTTCCGCCATTAATTCTGCAGCTTTCTGCTTTTTCTCCAATGTCACTGCAAAATACGGCTTATCTCCGTCAAAAAACCTGATCCTATTCTTATAAGCTCCATACAACGCTTGTATCTGTTCCACCTCTGCGGTTTTCACAAAGAACAGCACCTTATCTCCTCTTTGTGTTATTTCCTTTATGCCAAGCTTTGAAGCAGTATTTCTCGTAAGTGCAACGTTCACCAATCCCAGCACTGATTTCGGCGGGTCGCCGTATCTATCTATAAGCTCGTCGATAACGTCCCTGGAATCCTCCTCATTGCCTATGGAAGCTATCTTCCTATAGCAATCTATCCTCTGTGACAGATTTTCTATATAATGGTCAGGTATAAATGCGTCTATGGATATATCCACCAAACAATCCTCAGGTGACGGTGGCAGAGCCTCTCCCTTTTGTTCGGCTATAGCCTCATTTAGAAGTCGCAGATACATATCATATCCCACCGCTTCCATATGTCCATGCTGTTTACCGCTGAGTATAGAGCCTGCACCTCTTATTTCAAGGTCACGCAACGCTATCCTGAAGCCTGAGCCGAACTGTGTGAACTCTCTTATTGCATCAAGCCTTTTTGCCGCTACCTCCGTGAGTACCTTGCCACGTCTGAAAGTGAAGTACGCAAAAGCACGGCGGTTTGATCTTCCCACACGTCCTCTAAGCTGATAAAGCTGTGAAAGTCCTAATCTGTCAGCGTCCTCTATTATAAGTGTATTTACATTCGGCACGTCAACACCTGTTTCGATTATGGTGGTGCAGACAAGGATATCTATTTCTCTGTCGCAAAGCTGCCGCCATATTTCCGACAGCTCCTCCTCAGGCATTTGTCCGTGTGCGAACGCTATCCTTGCGTCAGGGAGCATTTCCTGAAGCTTATTTGCGGTCATCATGATAGTTTCCACCCTGTTGTGGATATAATACACCTGACCGCCACGTCGCAGCTCCTTGCTTATGGCCTGCGCTATAACGCCCATATTATGCTCTATAACATAGGTCTGAACAGGGTGTCTGTCCATAGGCGGTTCCTCTATGACCGACATATCTCTGATACCGCTCATTGCCATGTTAAGCGTTCTTGGTATCGGGGTAGCTGAAAGTGTCAGCACATCAACGCCCTTGAAAGTTTCCTTGAACTTTTCCTTATGGGCAACACCAAAACGCTGTTCCTCGTCTATGATAACAAGACCCAAATCCTTGAACTTAACGTCTTTCTGCACAAGCCTGTGCGTGCCTATGATAAGGTCGATAGTGCCACGGTTAAGCTCTCTTATTATCTGCTGTTGCTCCTTTGGTTTTCTAAATCTCGACAAAAGCTCCACCTTCACCGGAAAATGCTCAAATCTTTTTATCGCCGTCTGATAATGCTGCCATGCAAGAACAGTTGTTGGCACAAGTATAGCCACCTGCTTGTTATCGAGCATACACTTGAACGCCGCACGGAGAGCCACCTCCGTTTTGCCGAAGCCCACATCTCCGCAGAGAAGTCTGTCCATTGGAGACGGCTTTTCCATATCCGTCTTTATCTCCTGTATAGATCTTAACTGGTCGTCGGTTTCCTGATAGTCGAAACGCTCCTCAAAATCCGCCTGCCAATCGTTGTCAGGGGAAAAAGCAAAACCCTTTGCCATTTGTCTTTGAGCATAAAGCTTTGTAAGCTCCTCCGCCATATCCTTTACGGCAGACTTTACCTTGTTTCGTGTCTTTGTCCACTCCATAGAGTTGAGCTTATTAAGCTTCACTGCCCCGTCATCTCTAGGTCCTATATATCTTGACACAAGGTCAAGCTGAGTAACAGGCACATAAAGCACGTCCGTACCTGCATATTTTATGGTGATATAATCCTTTGTTACACCGTTCGTTTCTATATTTTTTATTCCTGAAAATCTGCCTATTCCGTACATAGCGTGAACAACAAGATCGCCTGTCTGTATATCCGACAGGCTTTTTATCTCTTCTCCTGCCTTGTGATGGGATTTACGCTTCTTTGCACTCATGGCTTTCATCTGAGTGATAGCCGCACAGCCTATGTCAGGATAATCAAAGCCACCTGACAGACAGCCCGTGCGCAGGTATACTTTACCCTTTATTATCTCGCTGTCCTCAGTGAGTATCTCCGCAGAGATGCCAGCATCATTAAGGTCTTTATTTATAATAGGAAGCGTCTTCTCCGAGCCTGCCAGCACAACAGTGCAATACCCCTGAGAGCAGAGATTTTTCAGTTCTTCTTCAAGATTGATGATATTACCGCCCCAAGCCGCCGTTTGTCGGCAGTCGGTATTGATAAGCTTTTTGAACTTCACGCCGTTGTTAGAGCGCATAAAGCTGTCAAGAAACACCGACTTCATTTGTGTTATTTTTAGTTCCGCTTGTGGTATATCAAGATAAAAGCCCTCCAGCTTTCTGAAAAGTATGCCGTCCTCATAAAGAAGCTTCATATCCTCTGAAAGCTGAGCAAGAGCCGCCTTGCCCTTTTCGATACAATTTGTATACTCCGACACAAGGCAAACACCGCTCTCAAAGTAATCAAACACTGTTGTGAGCTTGTCATAGCACACAGTATAATACTTATCAAGATTTGTGAGAGTGATACCGCTCTGAGCCGTTTCTATATCCCTTGAAATATTCGTTCTTATCTTATCGGTACGGCTTCCACGGACAGACTTCGACAAGGCTTCAAGCTTTGTCACAAGGTCATCAGTGTCAGGGAAGATTATCTCCAAGGCAGGGAAAACCGTTATCTCGTCTATTGGGTCGGTACGCCTTTGGCTTTCGGGGTCAAAATATGAGATAGAGTCAACCTCGTCGCCCCAAAGCTCTATTCTCACAGGACGTGACTCCTGCACAGGGAAAATATCGGCAATAGAGCCTCTCACAGAAAACTGCGCCTGACCCTCCACCTGATCTGTTCTTGTATAACCGCCTGCAAGCAGTTTGTTCGTAAGCTCCTCAAGGCTGAGTTCGCCCCCTGTTTTTATCTCAAAGGAAAACTCTTTCAGCTTATCCTGCGGAATAGTTCCCTGCAAGCAAGCTTCCATGCTTGCGGCGATTATCTCGCATTTGCCCTGAGTGATGAGAGAAAGAGCTTCCAGCCTTTTGTGCTCATATTCTCTTGAAACGCCCTCCATGTATGCAAAGTTCAGGTCTTTTGCAGGAAAAACGCAGGCAAGCTGTTCCCCAGCCATTTCGTTTATATCCACTGTCATTCTAATAGCAGACGCTTCGTCGTCGCATATAACAAGGCAAGGGGAAAGCCTGCTTAGAGCCATTGCGGTCTGAGCCTTGTGTATATTTGAAACGCCCGTGACCGCACAAGGGGTAAACCCTTTGAGCAGGCAGTTTTTCACATCTTTATAAAAGCCAAGACGGCTCGCCATTTCGTAAAAAATATTCATCTTGCTGTTCTCCGAAAAAAAATATGCTTAATTAAACTTGTTCATAGCCTCGTTTATCTTGCCCTGCACCATAAGCTCCACAGCCTCGCAGGTGTTTTTATCCACATCAGAAAGCTTTTTCATTTCCTCGTCAGTGAATCTTGAAAGCACCCAGTCAGCCAAGTTGTAATCAGGGTGAGGCTTTTTGCCCACGCCTATTTTTACCCTTGGGAAATCCTGACCGCCGCACAGTGCAATAATGCTTTTTATGCCGTTATGACCGCCAGCCGAACCGTTTCTGCGTATCCTCATTTTGCCCACGTCAAGTGAAATATCGTCATAGACCACGACAACATTTTCAAGCGGTATATCATAAAAGTCCATAGCGTCGCTGACAGCCTCACCGCTATTGTTCATGAAAGTTTCAGGCTTCATGACAAGACAGCTTTTTCCGCCTATAACGGCACGTCCCACAAGAGCCTTGAACTTATGCGTATTCACCGAAAAGCCGTATTTCTTTTCCATAGCCGCCACCGCAAGAAATCCTGCGTTATGACGAGTATTCTCATAAGCCACACCGGGGTTGCCAAGCCCCACGATAATATACTCAGGCTTGCCCATAGCCGTTTCCCTCTCGGCAGACAATTTCTTTAATTTCTCAAATATATCCATTGTAAATTCTCCTATCTTTTATAATATGTCAGCCCCGACAGCTTATTCTATCCACGCACAATAACCCCGTCTTTATGCAAGACGGGGTATAAACAAAAGCCGACATTTTACTGTCGGCTTTATTATAGCATATGAGATTTTGTTTGTCAAACGAAAAATGAATAAAATCAGCATATCGTAAGAAAAGGCAGGATATTTCTCATAACATAATACAAAGGCAGGCTTCCGAGCAAAACACCTAGAAACACATAGCTCCTAGGAAATATCCTGACCTTTTTACCAAAAGAATAAAACACCGCTTCCACATAAAACATTCCTGCAATGATAATAAGCATTGGCACGGTTATATTATATCCCAAAGCTTCCAAAACATGACCTTTAAACAATGCTTTGATACATCTTGTGTTTCCGCAGGCAGGGCAAAGATAGCCCGTAGCTTTGTGAAAATAACATTCTGGTAATTTGTTCCCTAAATTAATAATTATATTTTTGTTTATATAGGTAAACAAAGCCAATAATGGTACAATAACCATTATCAGCTTTGCGAGTTTTATACTTATTGTTTTACACATTGTATTATTTTTTATCCGAGCGCATCTACGATAGAACCTACTGTGGAAATAACGATAATAGAAGGTATAAGTGCGATTATTCCGCAGACAAGACCGGCTATAGCCATTCCTTTTCCGCCTTTTTTAGTAAGTAAAGCACAGCCACCAAAAATTACGGCAAGTATTCCGCAGATAATTCCAACTACGCCGAAACAGCTTACAACAAGGGATAAGATACCCAATACCATTGACGCAATAGCCAGCCCGCTTGTTGGATTTGACGGTGCTGAAGATTGCTGAATATATATCGTGTTTTGCGCCGGCTGTGCCGATACGACAGTCTGTAAAGGATTAGGCGAACCACAGCTTTTGCAAAACCTTGCGGTGCCTGAGTTTGAAGCTTGGCATTTTGGACACTGCCAAGCATTAGTATTTTGATTCTCCATAATATAAATCTCTCCCGTTACAACAATATTTTTAAAACCATACGGTTTTAATATGTATAGCATAGCACAAAAATATGGTAAAGTCAATAGTACCAATAGGTACTAAAATCACTTTCTACAAATTATACAAAAAGCAAGGAGAATTTTTATGTATTTCCAGAGATTAAGGGATCTAAGAGAAGATAGCGACATGAACCAAACGCAGATAGCCGAAATTCTTTTTACAAGTCAGACAGTGTATTCAAGATATGAGCGTGGTGCAAGAACTATCCCCGTGGAACACCTCCTTATTCTAGCGGACTTCTATGGCGTTTCCACCGATTATATCCTCGGCAGGACAAACAACAAAAAGCTAAACAAATAAAAGACCCTGCCTTACAAAAGACAGGGTCTTGCTAATATTTAGGTATATTACTTCTCCTCAGACTTGCCGTGGATAGCCTCGAACTTTTCTGTTCTCGCCTTGAGCTTCTTCTCAGCGTAGCCCTCTTTGATAGTCTCTCTGCCACGCTCGATAGCAAGTGCGTTGTCAGGGATATCAGTTGTGATAGTTGAGCCTGCCGCTGTGTATGCACCCTTGCCGACTCTTACAGGTGCAACAAGGTTTGTGTTACAGCCGATGAAAGCATTGTCCTCAATAACAGTTCTGAACTTCTTGTCGCCGTTGTAGTTTACTGTTACAACGCCACAGCCGAAGTTTACATTTGAGCCGACGTCAGAATCGCCGATGTATGTAAGATGTGCCACCGCTGTGTATTCACCGATAGTGGAGTTCTTTATCTCCACAAAGTCGCCTATCTTCGCACCCTTCTTGATGTGTGAATTAGGTCTGAGCTGAACATAAGGCCCTATCTTAACGTCGTCCTCGATAACAGACTCGTAAGCCTGAACATTGTTAAGGTTTACGCCGTTTCCTACAGTTGTGTTCTCTATTATGCAGTTGTTGCCGATATTGCAGTTTTCACCGATAGTGGTGTTTCCTCTGAGGATAACTCCGCTGTGTATCTTTGTTCCATGACCGATAGTAACATTGTTTCCAATAGAAACACCGTCTGTGCAGCAGAACTCGATACCCTCGTCAAGCCACTTTCCTATTATCTCATATCTTGCGATATCATTGAGCGCAAGCAGACCACGTCTGTCATTTGCACCAAGCGCAACATGAGGATTTGCAGAAATAAATGCGTCAGCCTTTTTGCCCTTTGCAATAAGCAGCTCGATACAGTCTGTAAGATAATACTCGCCCTGAGCGTTCTCTGGCTTGATGTCGAAAAGAACTTCCAGCAGATCAGCCGTCTTGAACCAGTAACAACCTGAGTTTATCTCAGTGATAGCAAGCTGCATAGGTGTGCAGTCCTTGTGCTCAACTATTCCTGAAATGCCATTCTCAGTGCGGATTATTCTGCCGTAGCCTGTAGGGTTCTCAACTCTTGATGTAACAACAGTTACACCGCAGTCCTTTTCAGTATGAAGCTCCAGCGCACCCTTGATAGTTTCTGCGTCGATAAAAGGAGCGTCGCCGCAAAGTATAAGTGTGTTCCCCTCAGCGTGAGCCTTAAGAAAATCAGCCGCCTGCATAACAGCATGACCTGTGCCAAGTCGCTCTTCCTGCATAACAGTGCAGATATCAGCCTTTGACTTTCTCTGTGCAAGATAATCCTCTATCTGCTGACCCTCGTAGCCTTTTACAACGCAGATATCGTCAAGCTCTGCATTCTCGCAGGCTGTCAGCACCCACTCCAGCATAGGTTCACCGATAACATTGCACAAAGCCTTTGGCATATTGGTCTTCATTCTCTTGCCCTGTCCGCCGGCAAGAATAATAACATTGTTCTCCATAATACAAATTCCTTTCAGATACGTCCCACAAAATAAGACTTGGCACTTTCGCACCATTTCCTTATTATTATAATACGGTTGGGATAAAAAGTCAACAGTTGGTTCATATTTTATCGCAATTTATTCTTTTGCTTGACAACATATTGCGACACTGCTATAATAAAATGTGTAGTTATCATGTTCATATATTGCAGTTTTTTTCTGCTTCAGATATGGGGGAAAATATATGCAGAAACAATTCTATCCTGTTATAGGAACTGAAAAAGCTCTGCCATTTTATATCATCGGCATAGGCGTGAGCTGCTGGCAGTTTCCTGTCAGCAGACCGGAGGGCTATGATTATCCTCAGCTTTTCGTCTGTCTTGAGGGCGAGGGTGAGGTAACGGTAGACGGCAAGACCGTAAAAATAATGCCTGACAGCATTTTCTATATACCACCGCACTGTCCCCACGAATATAGAGCCATGACTCATTCATGGTATCTTGACTGGGTGTGCTTTGACGGCAAACAGGCTCTCGAGCTGCTGAAAGAATGGGATCTTAACAAATTTCATGTTTTCTTAAACTGTGGCGCAGAGCGTATGCACAAGCTTTTTGACAGCGCATATTACACCATAAAAAGCGACAAGGCATACGGCAACTATTATGCCTCCGCACAGCTTTACGATATGCTTCTCGAATACCGCAAGCTTTCAGACGATAAGTTCCCATACAAGAGCCGTGTAAATTCCGAAGCCGTCGCAAAGGTCATGAAATACACCGAGGAAAATTATTCAAAGCCTATAAAGCTCGCAGATATGGCGGCTGTGGCAGGGGTATCAGAACAGCACCTTTGCAGACTTTTCAAGAAAAATTTCAGCATAAGACCAATGGAATATTTAAACACAGTGCGCATAAGCCACGCAAAGGAGCTTCTTACCTACTCCTCAAAGACAGTTGCGGAGATAGCTTCGGAAACAGGCTTCAGCGACAGCTCGTATTTTTATGTTGTATTCAAAAAGCACGAGAATATTTCGCCTGCGGAATACAGGAAGATAAAGGCATAAGGTGGCAATAAATATGGAACAAAAATATATCTATTCCTTTTCTCAGATAGAGGATAAGGTCAAAGCTTTGCATGAAACCAATACTGAGGCTGCAGCAGCCGTTGCCCTTTCATGGCTGGGTCTGAGCCGTGATGAGCTTAAAACACTCAGGGTATCAGACTACAACAGCACAATGCGAATGCTCCACTCTGCAGGCAGAGTGGTGTACGTCCGTGAAGATCTTATAGCAGATATGCTTAAAGCTATATGCGAGGAGGCTCCTGAATACAGCATGGGCTTTTTTATCACAGACGTGAACTCTGCATACGAAACAGCAGAAAAGCAGGAGCTTTCCCCTATCAGCGTGCTTAAAATGAGATACTTCTACGAAAAGCACAGTGCAAAGCTTTCAGGAGAGCCTGAGGACAGAGTATTTCTCAAAGAGATACTGCGCTCAGTTGGCGAAAGCGAAGCTGATATGGAAAAGCAATTCGCCGAATACGAAAAGGACGCACCTGAAAAAATATAGACCATTGCCACTGCACAAATACATCGTCTATATGTAGTTCATTTGCCTGCACATCTATTTGTTATAATTCACAAGACGGCTTTCAAAGCCGTCTTTTTTATGTCCTGACAACAAAAAAAGGGGCTGTAAAAAAAGTCCCCAAGAAAAAAGGCTGCGATCTTGCCAAAAAGCAAGACAGCAGTCTTTTTTT
>NZ_JBCPGA010000063.1:0-8995 GCF_040914135.1 Ruminococcus sp. RTP21204st1_B2_RTP21204_210225
CTGATTTCCGCTTTTCAGATAACGGCTCGTAACGATAAGCTGCGACATTTTACACCTTCCTTATGATAATAAGCACCGCAAAGTTACATTTCACCAAATAATTTTGACATTTCACAGCACGATGTATTCTTATATGATATAATACTATTAGTTGTAACATATCACTGAAAATCCATTTTGTTTCTTGGGTGCTTGGTCTTTAAGATCTCTTTTTGCTTTGACGATGTGACGTGCGTGTAGATCTGAGTCGTGGTTATTGAGCTGTGACCCAACATTCTTTGTATGTAACGAATATCCACGTCCTCTTCCAAAAGCAGAGTGGCAAACGAGTGACGGAACATATGGGGCGTTATGTGCATTTCAACACCGCATTGACTGCAATATGAACTCAGCATATTTCTTACGGACTGCTCTGTCATTCTTCTGCCGAGCTTATTGACGAAGAAGTACCCTGACACTGAGATCTTATCTTCAAAAAGCAGTCTGTACCTTTTAAGTATGCTGAGAACAGCCATATTTTCCACGGGTATAAGGCGTTCTTTTGAACCTTTGCCGTAAAACTTAACGGATCGTCCTAAAAGATCAACATTTTCCGGTTTAAGAGTACATATCTCAGCTATCCTTGCACCTGTGGCGAAAAGCAATTCGATCACAGCGGCATTTCTGACGGCACATTTCATCTGGTAAGCACTTTGGGCTGAACCAATCTGCTGATAAGAAAAAGAAATTATCTTAGCGATCACGTCGAGAGGTATCGTTTTGGGCAGCAGCACAGGTTCTCTAATCGAAGTTTCAAGCTTATCAAATGGATTAAAATCTATGTAGTCTTGCAGCAAAAGAAAGTGGATAAAAGCTTTTAGGGTTGCAAGCTTACGCTTTACGGTTTTCGGCTTGTACTTTTTATTCAGGCACTCGATATAATCCCACAATGCTTGTTTTGAAAGCGTATCGGAAAACAGCACATACTGCGAAAGGTCGATTTTGTATGCACGCACAGTTTTCTCGCTAAGCTTTTTATGGTAACGGCAATAATCAAGAAATTGGTCTACAAAAGGTCTATATTCAAACATCAAAACAGCTCCTTAAAAATACTGAGGCAAAGCAATTTGGTCAACATTCACAAATAGCACTAATGCTTACGAATAAATTTGCTTTTAAACCTACCTTATATTATATCAGAGTTGTTTGAGTTCGACAAATTTAGACGATTTGTGAATTTTTACAAAGTTTTCAAAAGTTGATTGACTTTTTTAGGAAAGTGTGATATGGTATTATATAGGAAGATTGAATGAATGATAACTTCAAATTATGGTGAGGATAGTATGAATGAAAAAGAGTTTATAAATGAGATGGCAGAACATATTATTAGAGATGAATCATCCTTATTTTTAGGGGCAGGTAGTTCTTGCAGTGTCGGATTCCCAAGTTGGGGTAAGCTGTTGGAAGAATGCGCTCACAAATTGAATATAAAAATCACAAAAGATACGGATTTGTTTTCGATAGCACAATACTTTTCAAATAGATATGGAAAAACAGCGTTGCAAACGATAGTAAAATCCGTATTGAACAAAAATTTTGAATTTGAAAGCGAACTATTAAATTCAATAATGGATTTAAATTTCAAAAACATATGGACAACAAACTATGATTCAGTAATCGAAGATAACTTATCAAAACGCAGGATTATTTCTAATAAAATAATCCGAGATTCCGATTTAGTCAGTTTAGTTCCTCAAACAGATGTTACCATCTATAAATTAAATGGTGATGTTAGCGATTCTGATAATATAGTAATAACTAAAGCTGATATTGAAAAATATAATGATAATCATCAATTACTGCTTACTTTTTTTAAAAAGGAACTTATATCTAATACATTTTTGTTTTTGGGTTATAGTTTCTCGGATACAATAGTATTATCATGTCTTTCATTTATTTCCACCTATTTAAATGATAAAAACAACTTTCATTATACAATTATAGAAAAGAAAAATACTTGTCAACACAAGGCGTTTATAAAAGATTTAGAAACAAGATACCATATCAAAGTTTTGCAAGTCAAATCCAATAATGAAATTCCTAACATTTTAAATCGACTGGCTAACAAGATACGTTCATATCGTGTTTTTATTTCAGGCTCATTTATTAATCTTAATGATGATGATGATAAATTCGCAAACGAGCTTGCCAAGGAACTAACTTATCGATTGTTGAAAAAATATCAACTTTATTCCGGTATGGGATATAAACTTGGTAATTATATAAGCGGCTATGGATTAAATTATCTTTCAGAAGTACATATTACAAATATTGAACACCATTTAAAAATGAGGCCTTTTGCTGAGCATATGTCAGAACAACAAATACACAATCATAGAGAAAATCTTATTGATCAATGTCAATTCGTAATTTTCTTGTTTGGTGATTCAAAACGCAGAAATGAAGAACATAATTCCATCGGGGTTTGGAATGAATATCAAATTGCAAAGAAAAACAGAAAAGTAATAATTCCAATAGGAAGTTCCGGTTTTGAATCGAGAAAAATATACAATGATATATCTAATAATATAACGCAATATCCCTATTTAGAAAAATACATAGACGTACTTGGAAAATCCAGAGACGCTATAAAGATTACAGACATTGTATTACAAATTATTGCAGAGTATAATAGTCATCTATAATATTCAGTAAAATTATTAGATTGTTTTCAGCAATTCGCAATTCTTTAAAATCTATCTTTAAATCCAACTTAGTTATGCTGAATAGCCACTCTATCGGTTTTATCGATACAATTTGCTGATATGTAATGCTGCTTTTTATGAAAAGATACACACTATATAAAATAGTTAATCTCGAGTTAAGATTATGGTGGTCAATACTATAATATTGCTTTAGCAATTCTTTGATGTATCCATTTTTATCGCATTTTAAATTAATACTAGTAAAATCATATAATTTTTTATGCGGAAGAGAATCGGATATATCTTTTAAATAACGACAAACAATACTGCTAACAGTAATTGCACTTCCTGATTTGTCACTAATTTCTCTGTATATCAATTCTTTTATCCATTTATACTTTTGTGGTAGATCTTCAAATGTAATGTTAAATAATATCGGGAATACTCTAATTTCTTCTTTTTTGTGCATATTATATATAACATCAATTTCTTCGTTTAGACAAAAGCAATCTTCTGTATTTTCTGAAAAAATGATAATTGCATATTTACTTTCTATAATACCTTTTTCAAAATTTTCTTTTTGTCGATTATCTCCAATTATTAAATCATGTCTATCATACCATACAGGCACGCCATAATTCTCTAAATGATACAATAAAGATTCGGCAACAGTATATCTATCTTTTGCAGCAAAACCTAAAAATATCTGTGAAAATTGATAATGAGTCATTGTAAACATCCTCCGATAATTTGAAGTTATCATCGATTGATAAAAACAGCTCATTGTATCCATTCATAAGATACAATGAGCCATTTTTCTTATTAACCTCTCTGATACCTCACCGCCTTTTCAAAATTAATGATACCGTTGATCCGCTTAACCTCATCTGTACACATAGCACGGAGTTTTATCATTGTATCGTCGTCAATGTCATGCACTGCGGCAAGCATATGTGTAATCGCACCAAGTTCGACAGCAACCTTAAATAAGGCACGGGACAGCCTCTGTTCCGTGCCTTTTACAATTCCCTCTGTTATCGTTGCAATCTGCGGAGCAAGATAATCCACAAGCTCAGGCTTGTTCTGCAAAAGATAACCGCAGTAAAATCTGATTGCCTTTTCCATAAACTCCGTGCGTGAAGAGCAGTTATCCGACTTGTATAAGATATCAACCGTTTTCATAGTCTCGGGAAATACATACAACGGAAACTTGATTTTTTCTGCTGTGACACCATCGTTTTCTTCTGCAACATCGGTGCTTTTTTTCATTTTTTGTACTTTTGACTCCATGACTTTCGTAAACCTCCTTTTTTGACTCCATTTTATCAAGGCTTGTAAAACCTCGCAAAATCGGCGAGCTTTGCTCGTTCGATGTGATTGTTTTGGCGGCTTTGACGCCAAAACTTTAACCAGCAATATATTAAATGCCCCTCAAACCCACCCGAAATCATCTGATTTCTACCATTCTCAAACTCTGCGATAAGACTTGTTCTTAACGCTCGACAAAATGCCCCAAATTCGCTCCGACCGTTGTTAGGGTAAAGTTATCCCACCGACCTCAGAACCTCGCCACACAAGGCGACACGGCGCGAACTGCGGCGAGTTACTGCTCAGACTGCTTTTCCGTTTCGGCAGTCGAGGAGTTTCTCGGCTTTCTTGCAGGCTTCTTTTCCGACTTCATTTCAATAAAATCCCTAACGTTCTGCGGTACATTTTTCTGATACAAGCCGTCAATGCACTTGTCGATTTCATCCGAAAGCTTAATATTTTTCTGCTCCAAATACATTTCCAGAGCCGCTAATCTTTCATCACTAATTGTTATCGCAACTGATTTTTTCATTCGCTGTCACCTCCGTTTTCATCAATTTTATCCCGCACTTCCTGCGGATAATCCACGCCCTCATAGGTACACCAGCTTGTCCAACCGCCGTTTGAAACAAGGCCTTTTGTCACATATCCTGCTGATTCGGAACAGTAAATCACCTCGCCGTCACCGACATATATCCCATGCTGACTGCCGTCAAACAGTCCTATACCTGCGACCTCAGGCATGGTATCAAGACTGCCTTGCTCCGTGTAAACAAGAATTTCATGCACATTTCCAAACGTTTTATCCGCAGGATTGTAGTTGAGATACCCAAGCATAAGTCCTGCGTTATCGCAGTATCTGATGCGGTTATTTTCGTTTCTCTCGCCGATAAATCCGTTCATATATCCCCAGCCTGAGATGTACGCATTCTCCGCCCAAGCTGCCATGTCCGTACAGTTTTTGGTTGTGCTGTCCGTAAACATATACTCATTGATTGTTGCGTTCATCGTCCAAGTGTACGAACGCATGAAATCATCGTAAGGGATTTCAATACCATAGGTTGCATTTATACTTTCAAGCAGTGCGATATCATCGTTTGCGTTAGCGAACAGACTTGCGTATTCTGTGAAGTCCGACAGCGGATTTTCATCAAAATATGAGTAATAAATCAGCTGTGCCTTTATGGTTTCCGAGGGCAAACCGACCGCAGACATAACAGCTGCGATGGCTTCACCTTGACTTTGAAATTCAGCAATTTGCGACTGCTGATCCTCATCAAGCGTTGCCATAAAAGCGGAATCGGTGAACATACTACGGTCGACTTCGGGAGTTTCAATCTCCAAACTGCCCATTGATGACAGCACAGCTACAGGCAGGCACATCAGTCCAAGAAAGCCTGCGGCGATGCTTCCGATCAGAACAAACAGCTTACCTCGTTTCTTTTCGTCGCCCAGAATATATATCGCTACCTTTTTCAGAGCAACCGCAACTGTTGCAGACATTACCGACCACCACCGTTTCCAAACAACACAGCCTTGTACTGCGGAGCGATGACCTGTAACAAATATCTCTCGTTTCCGCACCTGTAAAGACAAGTACCTCTTTCAGGGTACTTTATCAAGCCGTACTCCGATTCTTCAAGCTGCAAGGTGTCAATGAATGCAGTCGGAGAAATATTACCCGGATTGAACAGAAAATGATGGCTCGGAATTGAAAACAACGGCTTAGTAAACTCCTTGATTTCAGGCAAAAGAAAGTCCTCAATATTCTGACTTGCCAGAATAAACGAGGACTCCTTTTTACGAACACGTTTCATGCCGTTGCGGATATATTCGATCGCCGTCATATTTGTGAGGAACAAATACAGCTCGTCTACTGCGGCAACTGTATTTCCTCTGCCCAAAAGCTGATTGCTCATGTAGCTGAGAATGTTAAACAGCAGAGTATCCTTAAGCCTTTTGTTTGTGTCCATAAGACCTTTCACTCCGAAACAGATAAGCTCGCTGTCATTGATGTTGGTGTGACCGTTGAAATATTTTGACTCCGCACCCTTGCACATGGAGTGCAGTCCCAGACAGATATTCTGTAACATTTCTTCGGTGTATAGGTGCTTTTTCTCGTTATCAAACGCCATGAATTCCTTTTCAATAAGTTCGTAGAGGTCGCTCATAATTGGATAATCTTCGCTGTCCAGCGTATTGAAATCGGTAAAATCATCAATTCCAAATCTTGCGTACAGCTTCATAAGCATGATCTCTATGGTGTCAATTTCGCTGTCAGAAAAGTCCTTGTACGCTCTGAAAAAATCCTTTAAATACGATATGTGCTGTGATAATCTTGTGACTTTTCTGAACGTTTCGGGATCTTCAATATCCGCTTTTTCGCCGTCGCTCCAAGCTTTAGGTTCAAGCGGATTTATCATAAATTCGCCCGACATCATATCAATGTATGTTCCGCCGAGATTTGAACAAATGTCACGGTACTCGGCTTCGGGATCTAAAACCAACACACTTTTCCCAGCCTCACGCTGATTGCACAGCAAAAGTTTCATAAGATACGACTTGCCCTGACCGCTGTTGCCAAGAATTAAAATATTGGAATTTGTCTTGTCCTCGGTACGCTTGTCAAAGTCAACAAGCACGTTGCTGCCGTACTTATCTCTGCCGATATAGAAGCCGTTTTCGTCCGTTTTTCCGCTGTAATTCAAAGGATAAAGATTAGCAACACTTGAAGCAGGAAGAACACGCTCAAACTGGCTTGCGAATACATTATTGCCCGTCGGCAAAACCGATAAAAAGCCCTCTTTCTGACGGAGCAAAAGCCTGTCTACAGATATTTTTGAACGTGTTAATTCCATCGAAATGTCGGCTTGCAGTTCCTTTAATTTATCTTCCGAGCTTGCTTTTAATTCAATAAACACAGCCGTATGCAGCAGCGGTTCTTTGTTTCGGCGAAGTTCTGACAGCAGTTCTACCACATCGTTGATATTATCCTGAGCCTTTATGCTCTCGTTGACGTCATTTGTGGTGGTCATCATATGGTTTTTCCTCATTGCCTGCTGAACGATCTTCCTTTGCTCCATGCTTGTAACAAGGCGGTTGTAGATACGGAGCGTTACACCGTTCCTGTCCGCAAGGTGAGCAAGTATAGCCGTTTCTTCCGTACTTGGCGGATACTCCGTCACCGCCCAGCAGGACTTGTAGAAGTTTCCGCAGATGTAGTGGTCGGTGTAAAAGCGGATCACGCCCGGCATGGTGCGGTCGAAAAAGCCCTTTGCTTCCACTATCTCAAGCTGCTCATCTGACAGTTCTTTTTTCTTCTGCCTTTTATTCCTCATTTGTTTTCACCTCCAATTCAAATTCGGTTTCTCCCTCAACATCGGGAATCTCATCACCCGAAATGCTTGTTCCGAAATACAGAGCAATCATTCTTTTCACCTCCGATTTGCTCATTCTTCTTGCCGAAAATCCATGCTCGGCTATTGCCTTATCCACTCGGTTAATGGTATTAAAGATCTGCTCGTCCTTCTCACGCTTGAATCTTAGGGCAAATATAAACTGTCTTGCCGAGGACATTTCAACCTGTATCTCGTCAAGAAAATCATAGTCCGCCTGCAAGAGTTTCCGCACCGCCTCGTTCTGCTCCGTCTGCAAACGCTTTTTCACATACATTTTGTTTGAGTCAAAACACTCGCAGGAGTCAAGAGCAAGTATCTCGAGATCAGGTATAGTGCTTAACAGCATCATAAGGTGGTGTATCTTCACGTCGATATTCGCCGCAGAAAGCACGGAAATATTGGTCGGCTCAACGCTGAAAAACGCTATCTCAGCCTTATCGGTTTTTACGCCGAAACGAGTAAAGCGTTCAAGACCTATCAAGTCCTGAACGCTGTTTTTGTTCTTTGTCATTTAAATTTTCCTCCATAAATACAATTGCTGCGAAGTCAGAAAAAACTTCACAGCATTAAAAATATAGTCTATGATCGAAGTTTCGTCAGCCCTCAGACTAAGAAATGCATAAGATGCTGTTGCCGCTATGGGAAGAACGTTCCACAGGTTCACAAGCACTACTAGCGACAAGATCAGCCCTGTGCAGATAATGATAAAGTCACGGACGTTCCAGAGCCATAGTTTGACGTTAGCTTTTAGGTTTTCGGGGTAGATGTAGGTTTTCAATTTTATCAAACCTCCTTTTGGGTATAAAAATACAGCCAAGCTTTTGGCTTGACTGTACTTACATAAATACTTTATTATACTGTTAAATAAACTGGAATTTACATCAAAGTTTATATTGCATAAAATTACCGTTATGCTCAAAACCAAAGTCAGTGTAAAGTTTAACTCCCATATCTGAAGCTGTGATTTGTATTGTTCCGCATCCATATTGCTTAGCTTCATTGACAATACGAGAAAGCAGTTCTTTTGCGATTCCATTTCGTCTATAATTTGGATTAGTAAACATACTTGAGAGTAAACCAATTTTTCCACTTGGGCATCCAAAATACGGTGGTTTCTCAACAAAAGACATTCCACTGGTTCCTATTATATTATTTCCATCCAATGCCAACCACGAAACAAATGTACCATCCTTCATATGACGTTTATAATAATCCAATAATGCAGGTTTTAAGTCGATATCTTCTTTAGCCCCTTCTTCTCTTAACTGATTTATTCTCATTTCGATAAATACATCCAGTTCTTTTTCACTTAATTTTCTATATTCTATCTCCATGATGTTCGCCTCCGAAAATTCCGATTTACGGCTCTATCAAATTTTCTTCATTATACTACAAAGTATGCTGAATGTCAAGCTGAAATCAAGCCTTTCCTTTAATCAAACCAACAGCTTTACTGCCCATAGAAACAGTATGACTAACACTCATCATATTGACTCTAACGCTGGTATCAAGCCCAAACATCTGAGCAATCCTCGGCACTTCGTTTGCCGACAGGCATATCCCCACCGCAAGCAATGGGTGCTGAGTGTAAGTCAGAAGACCGAT
>NZ_JBCPGA010000064.1:0-8941 GCF_040914135.1 Ruminococcus sp. RTP21204st1_B2_RTP21204_210225
CGATGAAGAAACTGAATCAGGAAACAAAACGAGGACTTATTATAACGTTAATTCTCAGTGCAATCTACGGCATAACGACATTGGTAACAGGACAAGCCTGCAGTATAACCTATTGTCAGCCGAAAGAGCCTGAGAATTTGCATAAATTTTTGAAAAAGAAACGGGGTGTAAAATATGAAGGCACTTAAAAAGCTTATGCTGAAATATGGTTCATCATTGGCTGCCCTTGCGCTGATGATAGGAGTTAGCTCAAGTTCTCAGGCTTGCTGGTGGTGGTATAATCAGCCGAAAGAACCTGAAGGCATGAAGAAGTTCATAAAAGAGGATTGATCAAAAAAGTACAAACGGAGCGCAAATACGCTCCGTTTGTGTAAAAAAGGAGGAAAAGCATGAGATTCAAAGTTGAATTTAAGAGAACAATTTCAAGTATACTTGCTGTAGCTATGACGTTTAGTATAACATCAGTCATGCCTGCAGTGGCTGAGGAAGCCGCCAAGTATCCCTATGCTGTTTTTGCCGCTGATGAAGCGGCCGGTATTGCTGTAAATACCGACAGTTTTACTCTTAATGGCAATATCTACACAAACGGCGTGTTTTCGACAACCGCTCAGTATCCCAATATCAACGGCACTGTTACAGATTATGACGATATTGAAGATAATACGGAGGGAGAAGAAACCGAAGATGTATTTGACGTCAACAAGGATATGATACTCATTCATACCAAGCTTGCAGACAAATATTTTACCGAAAACTGCGATACATACAACGAAGATTATACATATTCCGATATGAATATTAATATAAATAATTCTGTCTACGTTACGGGTAGACTGAGTCTAGACGGCAATATCAGCCTGAATAACGCTGTGGGAGCTGTTTCGGACGTTGATCTTTCCGGCGGAAATCTTAACGGCAACAACACGGTCATCTATTCAAAGTTCGGCGATATTGACATCTCAAACAGTCAGGCTTCGGTAAACGGACTGATCTATGCTCCGTTCGGAACTGTTACCATAGACTGCGACAACTTCAATATGAACGGACTTATCATTGCTCAGAATGTTGTTATCGACGGATACGGAGCGAATATTAACTACAGCAGCTCGTGGGCAGAGCTTGTCGGTACAGAATCCGAAGAACTCAGTTGGACAATGGACGACTGGCAGTATCTTGCCGATACGGACGATGACGGTCTGCCTAACCTTATCGAAAAGGAAGTAGGCTCAGATCCTTACAATCCCGATACGGACGGAGATAATCTTCCCGACGGGTATGAGGCATTAACTCTTGGAACAGATCCCACAAAACCCGATACTGATGATAACGGTGTACTTGACTGCGATGAGGATTTTGATGAAGACGGTTTGACAAATCTTCAGGAGTACGAGCTTGGCACAGAGCCTTACAATGAGGATACCGACGGCGACGGTCTTAAAGACGGAGAAGAGATCAACACTTACGGGACTGATCCGCTCAAGGTTGACACCGATGATGACGGACTTGATGACGGAGACGAGATCTACTTTGAAACCGATCCTCTGAATCCCGATAGCGACGGCAACGGCATTTCCGATGGTGATGAAAAACGTTCACAGACATTTATTCACAAGGTTGAAAACGAGGATTGTGCTGTAACCGAGGTTCATGTAACTATGGAGGGTACGGGAAATCTCCAAAAGACAACAACTGTTGAGAGCATTATGAACAAGGATATACTTTGCTCTGATGTTGTCGGTCTTGTGGGCGAGCCTTTCTCAATAGAAACTACTTCGCAGTTTGATAAGGCTACGCTTACTTATGTGATTGACAAGTCAAAGCTTGGAGATACCGAGTTTGACAATCTGCTGTTTTTATGGTATGATGAAGAAAATGACAATTTTGTAGAGCTTGATACTGTGCTTGATGAGAAGAACTCTACTGTAAGTGTGGAAACAACGCATTTTAGTAAGTATATGATTGTTAATAGGGAAGAATGGTATAAAGCATGGTCTACTGAGTTATATCCAAGTTATTATGACCATATTCCAATAGGATTAAGCACAGTATTAGTTATCGATTGTTCAGGCAGTATGCAATATAACGATCCTTATGAAGCAGGCAGAAAGAAAGCTGCTGAATCGTTTATCAATGTTCTAAGAAATAAGGATAATGTAGCTATTATAGCTGAAGATAGCGTTCCACAGATACTTTGTAATTTTACTTCTGTAAGTCAAAAAACCACATTATTAAACTCGCTGAATAAGATTTATTCTCTCGGAGGCAATAATTTTGACGCATCAATAAATGAATCAATACGTTTACTAAAGACACAGACCGGTGCTCCTAAAAAAATGATTATATTTATGTCTGATGGTGGATGTAGTGTTTCTGATTCATATTTAAAAACCGCAGATAATTTGGGAATTCCAATTTACACTATTGGCTTTGGCAACGGTTCTGACGATAGAATTCTTGAACATATGGCAGATATGACACACGGCGAATTTTACAAAGCCATTACAACTAATGATTTAGCGGATATTTATTCAGAAATCGCTCTTGACACCTTCTTTGATACAGAAGATACTGATCACGATGGTTTATATGATGTATTTGAATTAGCCGGTATACGAGTTCAGAATGGACAGATAGTTCACACCAGATACGATTTGCCCGATACTGACAATGACGGATTAGAAGACGGTGTTGAAATTGAGCCTGTGCCGGTTTATAAGACTGTTATAAGGGATCACAAAGAACAAGAAGAAACTGCAGGTTATTATTTTATAATGAATTCTAATCCTGAAAGTAATGACGATTCAGATGACGATGGTTATTCTGATATTGAAGATCCTGATCCTATGGATAAGCCGGAAATTTTGGGGGATAAGTATGATTTCCTTGATGGAGAGATATACTATCTTGCTAAAATGACAGGTATTTACCCAGAATACTATATGGATGTAGAAGGTAACTCTACTATTCCGGGGACGTCTTTGATAATGTATAATTATACAGGCAATGATAATCAGAAATTCAAGTTTGAATGGTGCGATGTCGGTTATAAAATTCACGCATTGAATAATGAACATCTAGTATTAACGTTGAACGCAAATGACGATGGTAGTTATTCTGTATATATGGGCAATGATTTAAACTTACAGGGGCAATTATGGGAAGTACTGCCTTATAATAATGGAGCAAACGGATTGCTTGGTGAAAATGGTCTTGTAATACGATCAAAGGTTTTATATTATGAAAATAATGATACTGTAGGTCAGCCATTATATTTAAGCTATAAAAATGATCAAATCTCAGTATCAACAGATAGAATAAGTAACACAAGACTTATGACTTGTGCTATAGCAGATTGGACCAGATTTGGTGATGCTTATATGCAATATGTTGGTTGGACTTATATGTCTTATTCTGCCAATGATAGAGCTATGAAGAATTATGCAAAGAATTCAACAAAATTGCCTAATATATTAAAGAATGATTCTAGGTATAGTTCGATAAGTTCCTCGTATTCCAAAACAGGATGTATTAACGGACAAGGAAATTTCAGTAAATTAAAATTTGGAGACACTACTTTTGATGGGGTCGGTTGCGAAGTATTGGCAACATACAATGCTATGGCAAGGCAGGGAATAAATGTAGATTTATGCAAACTCACAGCCGAATTCGAAATGAATGCAATTCAAATAACAGGTCCATTGGCTGATGGTAAAAGCGGATCAAAACCAGAAAGAATACCTGACTGCTTAGAATCATATTCTTTATCTCCTGGATACACGGATAGCATCATATACATCAATCCGTTTAAGACCGATTCATCTCAAAAAGAAAATTTGAAGAAAATCCAAGAAAAACTTGATAAAAATGGAAGAATTATTTTCTCTGCTTGGAATTATAACAATGGTGGTATTGACTTAAAGTATGGGGTTCATACAGTATACATTGAAAAAGGATCAAGTAATATTGTAATTTATAATTGCTATAATAGTTGGACTGAGCCTGAAACGAGCTACGCTTCTATTGAAGATATGTTTTCAAGTTCAGATCCATTATTCAGCACTCTGGTGATTGGGATATGGTACTAAAGAAAAGAAAAAAAATCATATTTATATTTCTTGCTATCGCTTTATTGTTTTGTGCTTTTGTTATCGTTTTAAATTTAGTCAAAGGCCCTACTATTAATGTCGTTAATTGCAATAGTGATGTAATAACAAATTCACGAGTATGTTTTAATTCATCTTCAACTTACTATTATTTAGACAGTAATAACTTTATATGTTCTGTTGCAGATGGAAATAAAAGTGAGATTTTTTACGATGATAGAGAGTTTAAATATATAACCTGTAATAGCGACTACATATTTGCAGCGGATGATGAATCGATTTTTCAATTTAATTCTGATGGCAAATTACTGAAAAGTATAAGCAGCGATACAAATGATCGTATTTATGGTCGTATCAGTGGGATATTTGCTACAGATAATTGTGTCTTTTGCGGAATGTTAGGATCTTATTTACTTCTTGACCCAATAACACTTGGTAACATGAGCATTAAAGAACTAATTGGTGACAACGAATGGAGATCCATAGGTGATGCTGAAATAGGCAGTGTCAAAACTGCATCAAATGGTGGCATAAAAATGATTATTGCATATCCTATTGAACTTGACAAGGACACTTTTTCGGGCTCAATCGTTGTTGATGATAAGCAAATCATAAATCTAGGTGGTTATAACTATATTGTCGGAGATACAGGAAATGCTTGTATGGAATACAAAGCACACAACGGTACGATTTTTAAGAATTTATATAACGGAAAAGAGTATAATACACCTAAAACAGATATCCGACATTTTTCCTTAACTGAGGATTCATTGATTACATTCAGCAGTTCCTATGATAAAAAATCAGTGTTGATGGATTTATGCATACTATATGATAATTATTCTGTTAGAGATTATGGACTCTATAACAACTACCCGCTTCAATTTCATAAGTACGATCAAATTACTCTTATTGATTTAAAAACTGATTCCGAGAAGATTATCAAAACCCGCTCAGGAGAAAAGATAATTTATCTTAGTAATAAAAAAGCAGTATCTTTCTATAAAGGAAATTATTTATTCTATGATATTAAGAATTGGGAGAATTATAAATCTATTGATGCAGATGAAATCAATTCTCATGGTTGCTACACATTTGAATCCTGTGGAGATTACATTTTCGTTTTTGACGATAATTCCAGAGAACTGCTGAATACTATCAATGTCGCGTGATATAATACATTTGATACAGGTAGTGTTAATGAAATTTACAATCCCCATAATACACTGTTTAAAATAGGATATATATTGAAGTAGTGGGTGGTAATTTGAAGAAAATGAAACTTAAATATATTATGATTTCACTTTTTGTACTTATAATAATATTAGCTATTATTATTTATAAATTTTGTTTTTATTATCCTGATATAAAAATCAAGGTATCCAATTTGTATAATGAACACTCAAATATTGTGTGTTTAAACGATGATTATTATAGACTTAAAGATGGAAACATATATAATTTAGTCACTCAAGAAAGCTTATATCATACAAATGATAGATTTGCATTTATAAAATCATTTGACAGTCTGATATGGATGGTTGACAACAGTGATAAAGATAACCTTAAAGCTATAGATTCATCGGGAAAAGCAGTAAAAAGTTATTCAATACCTGATTATACAAAGGACTTTTTTATCAATAACAATGTAATTTTCTGTATGTCGTCTGACGGAATTGAAATATATCAATTATATAACGACGGTCATAAAGAACAAATTTCGGTGGACTATTCTTTTGTATTTGAATCAGAAAATTCATATTTTAAGCTGTATAAATATAGCTGTGAATATGGGGAATGTTTATATTTTGATATGGAATCAGATAACTATAACGATTCATATTTTGCTGTTGATTCAAATATGCAAAATATGATCAGTTCTAATGGAAGAGTCAATTTATTGCATTATCAACAGGATCGAATAATTTACACCGAATCGACATTCCGATTGAAAACGTTGTATGAATATTCATTTGTCGATGGTGAAGAACATTGCTATAATAATCTTGATATTGATGATTATGCTCAAGGTTTTTTTGAAAATACGCCCTATGCATCAAATGACAAATATATTATATCTGTTGCCCAGCGAACTACATCACGTTCAATCACAAGGGACGGAGGTCCAACGGCGACTTCCTGTGAAATGTCAAAGCACAAAAATGACCGTTTATATATTATCAGTACTGATGACTGCACAAAATCGTTTCAGCACGGTACTAGGACTTTTGAACGGATACTCTATGCAGACGGTGAAAAGGCAATTACCTACTATAACGGAGAATACTTGACATATTCGCTTGATAAATGGGAAGTAATAGATTCACAATCTGCCGATGAAATCCAAGTCGGGGGTTCATACACATTTGAATCCTGCGGTGATTATGTTTTTGTATTTGATGATAACTCCGGGGAATTGCTGAATACTATTGATGTGAGTTGAAATATTTTAGATGTTCTCCGTACAGACTAAAATCTGTACGGAGATTTTTTATGAACATCAGAATAATATTATTACATTAATATTTTAACACAGCAATGAAATTGTTCAAATATGTTTTGGTGGTTCTGAAAAATTGATTAAATGAAGCTCATTTGCATAAATATTAATTAAATGTAAATTAAAATGGCAGTTCACGTTCTGAAATTTTATTTCACGTATTATACTTGTACGTTTTGTTTCAAAAATGCTATAATATAAAGAAATAAATCGTATTTTGAAGAATTTAAACTTTTGTAGATAAATAATGAAATTAAAAAGTTTAAGTTAAGGAATAAAATCGGGAAGTGGTATAATGTTCGAACCGGAAGCTTTTTTTAGTGATGTTAATAACTTGCTTGGAATTACCGGCATTAATCAAAAAATAATTGATATTTGCAATGATCGTGCCTTATGCTCTAAAATTAAGGGAAACGTACAAACTTATCTTGATAATAATCCGTACAAACCAATTAATTTTTCAAAAGAATTATTAGATAAGTGGATAATAGACTATGGAATTGACTATATAGCCGATATACTCTATTCTAATGGCAATAATCAATTACAAGAGTATAGCACACCACTCAAAATTATATATAATAAGCTTTCCAATAAGAAAAAATCGGATCTTGATAGTCCAATAAATTACCAAGATTTTCTAGCATATTTATCAGGTGTTATTGCAATAGTAAAAGAACAACTTTATACAAGCTTGCCAACTCAATTTAAAGTTTTAAATAGGACACTTAAAGATCATATAGACGAATCATTACAAGATGTGCGTGGAGAATTGGTAAAATTAGTAGAATTTAAAAAGGATAGTACAACAATCTCCACTAATAAAGTTATATCCGATTCACAAATATACCAATGTGTAAAAGATACTGCCCTAAAAATGCTTGACAGAGCTAAAACTGAACAAGGGAGAATGAAAGCATTTGATAATGAGGAAGAAAAGATAAACATTCCTGATATAGGAAATGCTATTTCTAAAGCGTTGGGAAAGTCCAATGATCTTTTAAAAGATTCAAATGTAGTTGGAGAGGGTGAATCAGGCAGATCACTAGTTTCTTTTTATGAATCAAATGAGTTAATAAACACATTACTGATAGGTGGTGGCGGTTCCGGAAAAACTTTTATGTTGCTGGATTTGGCAGAAAAATTGAATGATTCTCAAATAGACATAATACCTGTATATGTACCACTTAATATTTTAAATGAAAAAGTTTTTGGAGAAAATAAAAATCCTATTTTGAATTATTTCATCAATAATTCAAATACCTCTTGCAAAAAACAATTATTGCAGTGGTTAAGGAATGTGAAGGAAACGACTGTTCTATTTCTGCTTGATGGGTATAACGAAATCACTCTTTCGGAATCAAAAATGAACATTATTTCCGAAATAAAGGAACTTAATAGAGACTTTAAGTCTGTTAGCTTTATAATTACCAGCAGGAACGATATATCAGAATGCTTTTCAACTGGCGGTTCGTTACCTTTTCAATGCAAAAGAGTAAATCCACTAAATGATGAGAGTATTAAAGAGTATTTAGATTGTGTGTTATGCGAGATTGACTCAGACAGACTATGGGAAACAATTATAGGTACTAAATTTATAGATATACTACGCAGTCCCATGGCATTGGCAATGTATAGGTATATTTTAGACAGTAATGAAAATATCAGTTCGTTAAATCTTAATCTGCCATATGATTCGCCGGAAACACTTGGCGAATTAATTGGAGATTTTGTAGCGCAAATACAACAAACTCCATGCCTGCAAAATGAAACAATTGCTAGAAATGATATTAATCAAACTATGCTGATTTTATACTATATAGGATATAAAATGGTTAAAGAAAATAGATTTAGAGTTCTCACCTCAGATTTGGAGCGATACGTACAAGAAGGTACAGCATTATTTTCGGAATTGGTATCTTACAGATTTAAAGAATATTTTTATCAAACTTTTCTGAATATTGAAAGTTTGATGGGATTTATTGTATATCCCAAGACCGAAAATGAAGACTGTAGATTTTATCATCAAAATTTCCGAGATTATTTTTATGCAAAATTTCTTTATCAGATCATATTGTTTTCAATATCGCAAAACTGCGGTACTTTTATTATAACTTATTTTTCCGAGAATATTCCAAATGATGTACTGGTCTTGCTTGGAGAAATAACACAGGAAAGATTATTTAAGCCTAACGGTAAAGAACAGAATTCTGAAAATGGTTCATTGATTGAACGTGCTTTAGCGTTACTGTATGAGAATTTTCGTCCCCGCCAAATAATCTCCCACCCTACCCAACGAACACCAAATAGACTAAACTAGAAGTAAGAAAAAAGTCTA
>NZ_JBCPGA010000065.1:0-8753 GCF_040914135.1 Ruminococcus sp. RTP21204st1_B2_RTP21204_210225
ATATTCAGGTCATAAGACCATGTATTGTCAGCCAGAACTCCCGAACCGCTCAGGTAAATATGCACGCTGCCTGTTACGACCGATTCCGTATCGCAAAGCTTTGTCTGTACCCATACATCTGTTGCAAAGGTTACTCCTTCTTCGGATGTGTTGGTTATCTCAAGAATGTTAAATCTTGCACAATCACCATCATATGTTGACTTAAAAGAAACTGTTTGCTTTTTGGTTCCGTTCAGGATCACCCTGTGTGTTCCTGAAGTCTTAAAGTTATACCAAGAATTATCGTACTGGTAAAGATCCCCGCCGATCTCCATTGTTCCTGCTGTAAGCAGATTGCTGTGATCGACAGTGGAACGTGTTGCAAACGTTCCGACCACCGTTACTTTATCGGCTTCGTTGGTCATGTTAAGTTTGCCAGAGCTTGCTCCATTCCCTGTGGTCTGTATCTTGTAATCTCCGGTTACCACAAGTTCTCCGCCGTTGACCTTTATCTCTCCGCCAGACTGCGTAAGATTTCCATTGACGGTCAATTTGTGTCCGTTCAGATCAAGAGTACCGCCGATAAGATTCATATCTCCGTTATATTCTTCATCAGCTTCTAACTTCCATCCAAGAACTCCTGAATTTTCAAAAGAAACATTACAGCCGTTCCTTACAAAAGCATTCGCATTAAGTGCTTGATTGAAATGAACTCCTTCTTCTGAAAAATTCTGAAGTTCAAGCGTTGCAAAATGCAGACCTGTACTGCTTCCGGCAATAGTCTGGAGGTCATCACCGCTAAGGATTGTTCTGTGATTTCCGGAAGCATAGAAATTTGAGTCGTTTCCGGATACTTGAGTAAAGTTTCCCTTCACTTCAAGAGTACCTTCGGTTAAATACCCACTATGAGAATAATAACTGCTGGTAATAAAATCTCCGCCGACCATAACATAGTCGTTTTCATTAGTCATATTCAGATATCCGTAGCCACCGGAATATGATACATTGCCGCTTGAATCAGTATTTTTCCTCTGAATCCTCAAATCGCCGCTTATGTCTACCGTTCCGCCATTGATCTTAAATGTTCCGTCGGAAAGTATTACGTTTCCATTCACATGAAGAGTTTGCTCATTCAGATTGAGCGTACCTCCGTTAATGTACAGATTTCCTACAGTGGTTTCTTCCCAAAGAGCTGTGTCTTTGGTAATAACCAGGTCTGTTATCACGGAAATATCGTCACTTGTTCCAGTCACTTCTCCGTCCTGGTTTACAGCTTCTACCGATATATTATAGGCGTTTGCCGCTTCAAGATCATTAAAAGTATATGTAGTTTCGGTAACATCTTCCTGAATCAACACAGAATCAAGATATATGTCATAAGAGCCATTTCCATTTGAAAACATATTATTCCAGGTCAATGTAACTGTTGTATCAGATTTGTTTTGACATACTAAATCTAAGCTATCAAAGACAGCAGATTCATTATCAATGTTTTCTGATGTTTGTACAAAATCTTCATCGCTTATTTTCAGAATAGAGGCATGTGCGGTTTCTGCAGCTAATGAGACAATAGCCTCTAATGGCAGCATAGTTACCGCAAGAAATACACACATACTTCGTGTTATTCTATTTTTCTTCATCTTCTTTCCTCCATTAAAGTATGTTTTCGCTGATTCCCTTATAAAGATCAACAATATTATCTTCATTGTCATATTCAGTGGACTGAATAAACAAATAATAGACTGGTGTTATAGGCTGCATGGCATTCTGTGTTATGTACTCGTCTAAAGTATTTTCAGCACATTCAATTTTCCTTATACTGCCTTCATGTCTGATTTTTACTGCATTGACAAGTCTAAAAACAGGTTTGAATTTAAAAGCGGAACTTTCACTGATTTTCTTATTCACTGGTATGAGAAATTCTATATCCGACACCTCGATGCCGGATATATATTTTTTCTCATGTACGGTAGCAGCGATATTTCCACATATTTTTAAATTCAAAGCGTCTGTATTTCTTTGTATAAATCCTATCATTTTATTGACATCAGATATTTGAATTCTGGTACGATAAGAAAGTACGTTTTCATATTGCAGTATTTGATTCTTAAAAATATGCATGATTTATCCATTAACCCTTTCTGAAAATAAAATTAAAAAGCCAATTCCACATAATAATTCTCCCTTCATCAAAATTATTTGCATTATATAATTTTAAAAAGAAGAATTCTATAAATTCGGAGTGAATGGTATTGATTTTGGAGTGAATGGTAAAAATCAAGTTATATTTTTTGTTCAAATATGTAAATAGAAGTTGAAATAAGTCTTTATTTCTATTGCCTTTATTTTGAATTTGTGATATAATAGAATCAAAAGCTAGATTATGTCACATTTCAGAAAGGAGCGTAAAAATGCGTATAGGCATCTGTGATGATGAAGTCGATTTTCATGAGACGCTAAAAGCTTTCATTGATAAGTATGCTATTGCCAAGGCAATACCTGTTATTTATTATGACTTTACTTCAGGAGAAGATCTTATAAAACACTTATTAGATTACAATGATATCGATGTTATCTTTATGGATTATCAAATGGACAAAATGAATGGACTTGAAACTTCTAAAAATATTCTCGAAAGGAACATTGATATTCCCATTATTTTTCTAACTAGTTTTCCAGAAATAGTTTATGATACCTTTAAGGTTAACACTTTCAGATTCCTTGTGAAACCTATAGACATAAAAAAACTAAGCGAAGCTCTTGATAATCTGCTCAAGCTATATTCAAGCGATAATTACATATTGGTTACCGCCAATGACGTGTTAAAACGATTAAATATAAATGATATATTGTATGTCGAAGCAAGAAATAAAGGTTCTCTTGTTCGTTTAAGAAACCAAACTTTGAGCTGTAGTGTATTGCTTTCTGACTTTCAAAATAAAATTCCTAACGACAGATTCTTCAGAAGTCATAAATCATTTTTAGTTGGATTTAAATATATCACCGAATTTAGTTCGTCAGAAATAGTGTTTTGCAACGGAGAAAAAGCAAAAATAAGCCGATACAGATTGAACGACTTCAAAAAATCGTATTTTGATTATATGAAGCGCTACATATTTGAGGTGCGCCTGCCATGAAAATATTAACAGGGATTTTCCTTTCCACGGCAAACATATTAATGCTACTCAGTAATTTAAAAATACAGACTGCCTTATTCCAAGAAGAATATAAAGTCACCAAAAAATTTTGTTCATTTCTAATAATTCTATTTTCAGCTTTGTGTACAGCAACATCATATATGGCATTATGTGATCCGATTCCGTTATGCTATATTTTTTTATTCGTTCTTGAATACATCTCTATAGCACTAATACCTGTTCTGGCTTTTAAGTGTAATATTAAACGTATAATTTACACAGCAATGTTTTTAATATTTTCCGATTCGTTGCTCAGCTCGGCTATATATGTGATTATTCGGATATCATTAAAAAATCTCGATAAAGATTTGTCTCACAGCATCATATCATTTGTCGCACAAATGATCATACTTATTTTTCTTTCGTTTTGTGAAAGCAAGGATTATTACAGAAGATTTCGCAAAAATCTATCGCTATTAAGTAACTCAATATTAATTCTCATCGTAATAATGTTGATTTTCCTTAGCGGACTAGCTGCAAGCCTTTCGGTAAGCACCGAACATTTAAATCTCAAGATGCTGTATATACAGGTTTTTACTGTGATCCTTGTAGTTTTGTCTTTAATTACAATAATTGTCCTTCTTATAAATTCTATATCCAAGAAGCATTTTGAGCAGACCGCTGAGCTGTCGGAAGAAAAAATGCAAAATCAACTTAAGTACTACATCATGCTTGATGAAAAAGATACAGAAATGAGAAAATTTCGTCATGATTTCAGAAAGCACATGATGTGTGTTATTTCTATGCTTGAAGAAGGTAGCTTTTCGGATGCTGAAAATTACATAAGAAAGCTTACAAATAAATTTAATGAGACTGTTCCGTCATATAAAACAGGTAACTATATAGCTGATTCCATACTTTCTGATAAAGCTCAGGAATGTAAAGACAAAGGAATCATATTTAAATTTACAGGTGTGATTCCTGAAAAAAATCTTAATCCCTTGGAGTTATGCACAATCTTATCAAATTCCCTTGACAATGCTATAGAAGCCTGCACCAAGATATCTGGAATGCCGACCAAAATAAGAATGGCATCAGACTTCAAGAACAATTATTGGTATGTCAAAATAGCAAACACTTCAAGCTCCGATATAAAAATAAGAAACAACAATGTCCTTACCACAAAGAGCGATCCTTTAAACCACGGCTTTGGTCTACAGAACATAAAGGATGTTGTTAATAAGCATAAAGGTGAATTCAAGATAGCTCAAACCGATGGGGAATTTACTCTTGAATTAACTATGAATTTAAAATAAAATATTGAAAGACGAAGTACAGATTTACTGCTATACTTCGTCTTTCAGCATTTAATACAATATGTCTCACGTCATAGTACATTCTATAAATATTTGTCAATTAACATGATTGTTCATAACTCTGCGACTGCTCATCCTTAATTCCAAGCGCCTGCCTTTTCTTTTGTATCATCCTCCGCAGCCTGCTGTCCACCGTCCGTCTGACCGACCTATACTTCTGCGTATAGTCATCTTCGATGCACCTACTGAGATTTGCAAACAAACCAAAGATCATATTGGCAAGCACAGCATTTTCAAACTGTGCCATATTGTTCAGCATATTCTGTGCATACTCGTTGCCATCGTTTGCGGACTTTGTAAACCATTCGATAGCTTGTTCCTTATCCTTTGTAAGTTCCGCTGCACCGAAAAGATAGATTCTGCCAAGCTGATAACTTGCCCAATGATTTTTGTCAGCACAATTTTCAAAATAATTGACAGCTTTTTGTATATCATACTTTTCTTTTTGCAAATAAAGTTTACCGAAAGTATACTGTGTGAATTCGTTATCTTCGGCTGACAGCAAATATTTCTCTGCTTTATCCAAGTCCTGCAACACGATATCGCCCTTGAAATATATCTTGCCGAGCTTGTAACAGGCAAAGGCATCTCCGCTGTCGGCGCACTCTGTAAGCATAGCGAGCCCTTTGTCGATGTCTTGATCTAAATGCTCACCCGAAATAAGTTCAAGGGCAAGAAAACGTTTTGCATTGATATTCTCAAGCTTTATTGCTTTTTCAAGCAGCTTTACAGCCTTTTCCTTATCCTGCGGAATATGTTCACCAAGCAGCAGTGCCTTTCCGTACTCGTACAACCCATTCTTGTTATTCATTTCTGCGGAGCCTTTGAAGTAATCTATAGCCCTATCCATATCAACGTCAGTACCAAGACCATTTTTAAACATAGAACCCAGTTTGTAATATAGGTTATCGTCAGCCTGATCCTTACTTTCGAGTTCAAGAAATCCCGATAATGCGTCCTTGTAATATCTCTGCGCGGTTTCTTCACTTTGAATTACATATTCGCCTTTACTGTACATCTGGGCAACAGCGTATGATGCATAAGGCTGTCCCTGTGCAGATGATTTCCGATACCAAAAAAACGCCTGCGACAGATCTTTCTCCACACCGCTGCCATAGTAATACAGATTTGCAAGGCTGAACTGGGCAAACTTGTTTTTCTGTTTTGCCGATCTTTCAAACCACTCAAAGGCCTTTTCATAATCCTGCTCTGTACCTAACCCATAGCAATGCATTTTGCCTATGCGATACCAAACGTAAGAACGCATATCCACAGGTTTCATGACCTGACCCTCATGTTTCGGTTCATAGGGGAGCATAAAATCTGAATCGGGTTCGATCTCCATAAATCCCTGCAATGCCTCGGCATAGTATTGATATGACCTTTTCTCATCTTTTGTACCAAGCTTTTCTGTGGAGTACAGCTTTCCCAGATCGTGAATGGCAAGAACATTGCCTGACTTTGATTCGGTAAGCAAAAGCTGTTCCGCATTTTGAAAATCCTCAAGCTTGGATTTCTTATTGTAAATCAGTTTACAGGTTTCTTTGTATGAATTACTCCATTTTAAATAATACTTACTTTTTGGAGTATCATCAACATCAACCGTTACTATATTTTCATAACTCCAAATGAAATCTTCAGCTGTAGGATCATCGTTATCTGAAAATATTACTTTGTCGCCTGCGAATTGTTCCGCTTCATCGAACTGTGGAAATATTTCTGCAGTTAAACTATCAGAGTCATCATTCTCAAATCGTTCGGTAGGTTCGGGTTCTTCGACTAATACATCAACTATGGGGTTATTCATATCAAGCACGGTTCTAATTATCATATTTCGCACAGGCTGAAAAACCTTATTGTCGGTAAGCGCAGGCAGTTCTTTTTCCTTTTGCGTATAGGTCTTGTATTTCAAACGCTCCAAGCTGCACCATTTTTCATAGAGCTGACGGACATTCTCATCCTTTGCAAGCTCAGAAAATATATTGTTTACCGTTTCCTTGACCTCCGGCGGAAGATATCCGTACACCTTTTTGCCTTTGACATTCTGTAACTGAGAATAAAGCTTTCGAACTAATTCTTCAAGCAGAGGACAATCAAAGTTGCCTTGACAAATATTATCAACTATATTTTCAAATTCTGTTTTGGATACAGCTTTCAATTCATCACGGCTTAAAGTCTGCTCCTGATAGATTGACTGTAAATCGTCATGAAATATATCGTTTGCAAAAGCTGAACGTATCTGATCTATGCCTTTAGTAGTCAAAAATCCCTGCTTTGGATTCGTTGAATACACAAGCAGATGAATGTGCGGATGATGAGTTGTGTCATGGAACGCAGCATACCATTTCAGATTGCAAATCGGTATACGCTGAGCATTTGCAATATCGGTAATATGCCTTTTAACAAGGTTTCGCCAAACGTCCGAGTTATCATAGCCGAGACGAATTGCGTCCTCACGGCGAAGTGAAACAACGTGTGACCAAACATTGCCTTTATGTTCAGCTATCTCATTTGCTGCCCGGTTTAGAATTATAGGCTCGTTCTTTTCGTTAAACAAGCCGTGCGAACCTCTCTTCTCAACGCCCGGACGCATAGCCATATACCCGACAAAATTCTGTCGGTTTCCAACCACGTCTGCATTGCGTTCTACTATCGTGCTTATCAATTCACCGGCATTCTCAATGGTCGGCTCTCTTTCATAGTCCTCATACTCAAGGTATCTTTTGGATTCAGGAAAGTCGTTTATCAGGTCGTTAATAAGCTGCTCTTGATTTTTAGTTGCATTGGCATTTCTGTCAACAAATTTTTGACTTCGTATCTCGACTGTTTCACGGGTAGCAATATACTTTGTATAGTTCCTGCGTTTTGTTTTATTTTTCTGATTTCCGCTTTTCAGATAACGGCTCGTAACGATAAGCTGCGACATTTTACACCTTCCTTATGATAATAAGCACCACAAAGTTACATTTCACTACATTTCACCAAATAATTTTGACATTTCACAGCACGATGTATTCTTATATGATATAATATTATTAGTTGTGACATATCACTGAAAATCCATTTTGTTTCTTGGGTGCTTGGTCTTTAAGATCTCTTTTTGCTTTGACGATGTAACGTGCGTGTAGATCTGTGTCGTGGTTATCGAACTGTGACCCAACATTCTTTGTATGTAACGAATGTCCACGTCCTCTTCCAAAAGCAGAGTCGCAAACGAGTGACGGAACATATGGGGCGTTATGTGCATTTCAACACCGCATTGATTGCAATATGAACTCAGCATATTTCGTACCGATTGCTCTGTCATTCTTCTGCCGAGCTTATTGACGAAGAAGTACCCTGACACGGAGATATTATCTTCAAAAAGAAGTCTGTACCTTTTAAGTATGCTGAGCACAGCCATATTTTCTACCGGTATAAGGCGTTCTTTTGAACCTTTGCCGTAAAACTTAACGGAGCGTCCTAAAAGATCAACATTTTCCGGTTTAAGAGTACATATCTCAGCTATCCTTGCACCTGTAGCAAAAAGCAATTCAATTACAGCGGCATTTCTGACGGCACATTTCATTTGGTAGGCACTTTGGGCTGAACCTATCTGCTGATAAGAAAAGGAAATTATCTTAGCGATCACGTCGAGAGGTATCGTTTTGGGCAGCAGCACAGGCTCTCTGATCGAAGTTTCGAGCTTATCGAATGGATTAAAATCCATGTAGTCTTGCAGCAAAAGAAAGTGGATAAAAGCTTTTAGAGTAGCAAGCTTACGCTTTACGGTTTTTGGTTTGTACTTTTTATTCAGGCACTCGATGTAATCCCACAATGCTTGTTTTGAAAGCGTATCGGAAAACAGTGCATACTGCGAAAGGTCGATTTTGTATGCACGCACTGTCTTTTCGCTAAGCTTTTTATGGTAACGGCAGTAATCGAGAAATTGGTCTACAAAAGGTCTATATTCAAACATCAAAACAGCTCCTTAAAATTTTATTAGGCAAAGCAATTTAGTCAACATTCACAAAAAGCATAAAGGCTTACGAATAAATTTGCTTTTAAACCTACCTTATATTATATCAGAGTTGTTCGCAAACGACAAATTTCGACAATTTGTGAGAATTTACAAAAATCTTGGAATGTGATTGACTTTTATGTAAGAACGTGATATGGTGTTATGTGTGAGATGATTATTGAAGGATAACTATAAATTATCAAATACTAACACAATATTCGGAGAGAAAAAATCAATGGCCAACATAAATGAACTAACCCC
>NZ_JBCPGA010000066.1:0-8652 GCF_040914135.1 Ruminococcus sp. RTP21204st1_B2_RTP21204_210225
GCTGTTTATTTGTTCGGTTTTGGGCATAAAAAATGCAGAGCCTGCCAAAGCATACTCAGCCAGATATTTGTATTGTCCGTTTTTAAATGTTGCATAGATTTGTGAGGTCAGCTTGTCGGGACGGCATCGTAAATACTTTAAGCTATCAATCTGATGAAGATATTCTTCCTTCCGCTTGTGAGGAACAGCAGGTAAAGCTTTGACCCCGTTCTTTGCTTTCAGCACCTCGTTCCAATCTTTGTACGGCGGTGCAAGGCGTTTGACGTTTGAATATCCGTTCTCATTTAGGATATCCCTTAGACGGTCAACCGCCTCGATCCCACCCTCGTCATTATCAACACAGAGAATGACTTCTGACAGGTTTGAATGATTCTTTAACGCCGTCAAAACAGCATTTTCATAAACTCCGTTCATAGCGATGTAGCTGTGTTTTTGCCATTCTTTCGGGTACAGAGTAAGAAAACTCAGCATATCAATGGGAGCTTCAAATATATAAAGTCGTTCATCCTCTCCGAAATGTGCAAAGCTGTATCGGGTATCAGAGCCGCTACAAGTGATCCGGAATGTACTGCCGACGCTGTTTGTTGACCGCTTATGTGCCTGTTTAGGCATACCCTTTTCATTAAGCCCGACAAATACTGCGTTGTGGTGGTTTTTATCCTCATAGAGAGTATGCTGTTTGGCAAAGTGTGTGATGATGTCAGCCGAGATAAACCGCTGTTTTATGAGGTAGGCATAGACTCTGTGCATATTTGTGTTTGCTTGGGGCAGTCTGAACTCTTTCTTTTCTTCCTTTGCGATAGCTTTCGGCGGACTGTGGGACAGCAGAGTTACCGTCTGTCCCAACAGTTCCTGTACCGCAGTCTGAAAGTCCATACCATAAAACTCCTGCATAAACTTTATTGCTCCGCCGCCTGTCTGATTTTTATGGTCGAACCATTTTGAACCACGGATAGTTATACTGTCGTGCTTGCCTGAGCTGTCGTAATATATGAGCTTATGCTCTATGCCGGCACGCTCAAGCTTTTCACCACGCACACGCAGATATTCTGCCAAGTCTACGCTGTTGGCAAGGACTTTTTGTTCGTCTGTAAATGGGATATATGGCACTTTATCACCGCCTTAATACTTCACATTCTCCGCAAACTTACTCATCAGCTGCGAAAAACTCTGCCTTTCCATCATATCCGAACTGAGAAAAGCACCCGATACAACGGTAAGCTTGTCCTCCGAAAGCACAGCGTAGGTTTCCGTGTATCCGAACTGCGTCGCCATACCATCGGATTTCTGAACAGAGCCGTACCGCTGATATTTACACTTAGAAACAACACTGCTTGTCATACGATAGATGGACACAAAATCGTCCTCAGTGATACCGCTCATCTGTGCGGAGGTCTGTCCGAAGTAATAATCTCCGAAGTTTTCAAGGATATATTCCATATCGTGATCAAGATCACTCTGACTTAGATCAATACAGAGAACATCGATCATACCGCCGCCGTTTTTGCCTTTCAGCGATATATTCTGCACTCCGTTTGAACTGTCTGTCTGCGTTTCAAATGAACAGCCTTTCATTGCTTCTGTTACCAATGCGCTTGTATCTGAAAAGCATATATTTGAATCGAAAAACTCCGCAATAAAGGTATCATATTTTACCTGTTCTTCATCGACGGTACTTTCAGCCTCCGAAGAGGCAGCCGCACTTACTGTCGGTGCGGCTGTTGTGACCGTTGTCTGCTCGGCTTTGAACGGCGGCGAGATATTTCCGCAGCCTGTAAGGATCACCGCAGACAGTGCGGCGAGTATAAGAATATTCTTCATTTGTCATACCTCCTTACACAATGGACCAGATATACAGCGGAGCGGTAAGTGTGAATATGAGGCAGGCGAAGATTATCGCAACAGGAGTCCATTCTATCTGTCCGTGCTTGCGGTAGTCCATATACATCGCACCTATCTTCACAAACAGCAATACCGCAAGGATAACATCAAGGCACGGAAAAACAACATTGTTCACCACCGACACTATCTGCGATCTGGCTGTGTTCCAAGTGCTTGTGACCGCTCCCGCAACATCGCCCGAAGCGTAGGCGGTGGTCGTAGGCATTGCGGCAAAGCAAAAAGCCCCTGCAAATGCCGCAGCCATTCTCTTTGTTTTGGCTCTTCTCATTACACATCATTCCTTTCATTATTCTTTCTGCTTGCAAATATTAAGGACAAAAGCATTACAGAGCCGATCATAAGATAGATACATATGCCATTGTCTGATGACACACCTGTGTGAGGGTTGTCTGTTGTGACTGTGTGAGGCGTGTCAGGCAAGCTTGGCTTAGCCTCGTCCACCATTATGACTATGGGTGTGCCGTCTTCAGCAATCACTGTCGCATCTGCATTTTCTACGGTAACATTGCCGTAAACATCGACTGTAAACTTAATGTCCGTTGCGATAACATAACCGTCGGGAGCGGCGATTTCTTTCAGCGTGTAATTTCCCTCAGAGTCAATGATCTGCATTTTTGCTCCCTTAAGCTCGTTTCCGTAAATATCACGTTTTGAAATCTCAACAGTAATAGGCTTGTTTTCCGCAGTTATCTCAATAACTTCTCCGTCCTCTGAAATGCTTACGGGATAGCTTTTATTGCTGAGAATATATCCTCTGGGAGCTTTTATCTCTCTTACAACATACTCGCCGTAAGGAATGTTTCCAAACTCAAAATATCCCTTTTCATCGGATACGGCTGTCATTATGGCATTGCTTTCTGAAAACACTTTACAGTCCTTTCGGAACAGTCCGAACACCGCATTTTCAAGGGGTTCGCTCTTGTCATCGGTCTTATGTCCCTCTATCCTGCCACGCTTGATAATATTTTCAAACTCTCCGCAGTCGATATCCACGGTCTGAATATCCTGTCCCATATACTCGAATGTCACAAGGTACTTTTCGCCGTTGAGGACGTAATGTTCGTCAGTAGCGATCTCCTGAACATAGTACTTGCCGAAGGGCAGAGCAGTGTCAAATTGTGCGCTCATATCTTCTTCAAGACTGATTTCAGAAATAAGACCGCCGGCAGGGATCGACGTGCCGTTTGCTGCTGTGATATCTTCTGCGGCAAACAGTCCGAAACGAACATTTTTGTACTCTCCGTTACTGCCGATACCGAACAGTTCATCATTTTCCATTGTCTTAGAAAGCCTTATCATTACTCTCTGATATTCATTTTCAAACTCTATATCCACAGTATCTCTCACCTCAAATTCCTGTCCTGCATAGATAAGCTCTGCATATTTAGGCTCGCTGTTCATCACATATCCAAAAGGAGCTTTTATCTCTCTGACTTCATATCTGCCAAGATACAGCGGCTCAGTTTCCCCATAGCCGTTTTCATCGGTCATTATCTCCGCTACAACATCGCCTGCCTTTGCGTGAACTGTTCCGTCTGCTGTAACAATATCCTCTGTGGCTGTTACCTGAAATACCGCTCCACTAAGAGCACATTCCGTAAACACAGGCTTGTATGTGGTCTGACCGCTTTCCATGATTTCGCCGTTCTCGTCAACGGATATGGCGCTTCCCATAGCGGTAACACCTGTAAATGCATCGCCCGATTTGTAAACCGATATCTTTCCTTTCTGCGAATCGTTTCCTACGTCAATATTAAGCTTGGAGTATGAAACGCTGTTGCCTGTGAACTTAAATTCAAAGGTCTTGCTGTCGGAGTTAATGGCATAACCCTCTGCCGCCTTGGTCTCGGTAAGAGTGTACTTTGCTCCCACATACATCTGTGCATTTCCCGTATCCGCATGACCTGTGCTGTCGGTTGTCATTTTGCAGATTACATCTCCCTTCTTGTGAAGCTGTTTGCCGCCTATTGCAAAATCTTCCGCCGCTCTTACCTCAAATTCAACTCCTGGAAGAGGTTTCTTTGTTTCGCTGTCTGCTTTGTAAACTTCAAGAGTTCCTCTCTGAACATCGTTTGTTACGGTCACTTCGTGAGGGATAGTAAGGGTATCGGCTTTATCCGATTTCGCCGTAAACTTCGTATTCTCCGCAGAAATAACATACGGCTCGGGAGCGGAAACTTCCACAAGTTCATACTCAAAGTTCGGGTAGATGGGTATTGTCTTTGTATATCCCTGCGTTCCGTCGGTTTCGTATTCTGTGTAGGTGCTTGAGACATAACCCTGTTCATCGGTCACAACAGTACCCACAGACTCGCCCTTTTTCTGAACGGTCTTGCCGTTAAAAGCAATATCCTGCGTGGGAACAATGTCAAAAGCAACACCCTTTATTGGATTGCCGAATTCGTCAACCTTGTGAACCTTTAAATCTACAAGCTGCAAAGTATTTGGAATATCCGCAGTGTAAGTTATCACAGGATTCGTGCCGTCCTCAATATCCGCAATTGTGGTCGTTACAGTAAATGAACGGCTTAACTCTCCGTTCTCGTCAAGCATAATATACTTGTCGTTTTCACGCTCTGTTACGGTATAAACGTTTTCAAAGGTTTCACCGTTAAGCTTGCCAAGAGCAAGATTTTCAACGCAAGCGTAACCATTGCTGTCGGTAGTGACACTCTTTACAACCTTTCCATTTAGCGAAATATCGAAAGTAACTCCTTCTATCTTAATATCATTAAGAACATCATATTTGTTAAGCTCCAGCTTAAGTGTAAAAGGCTTGTCCGTTACTGAATAATTGTAATCCGAAAGCTTTGCATTCTGAAAATTATCAAGGTCGTTCACTACCGAATTTGCACGGTTCACAAGATGATATTCGGTGTCCAGAACATAGCCGTTAGGTGCAGTGATTTCCTTAACATAGTAGTTGGTGTTGGGGAGCAGATCGTAATCGAACTTTGCTTTTCCGTCACTTCCTGTTGTTGCGGTTTTTAAAAGCTTTTTTGCGGAGTTATACAGACCGTACTTTGCTCCCGAAAGAACATCGTTTGTATTGCTGTCCTTCTTTGTAAGCACAAGACTGTAATTTACAAGCTGATTTACTATCTCAGCACTGCTGTGAAGTCTGTTATCTTCAAGTTTGTTTGATGAAATGGGATAAAGATTTTCTGCTCCGAGAATATATTTCTTCCCATTTTCATCAGTCAGAGCATATGACTTACCTGTATCGTTTCTTATGATACCGCAGATATCTCTTTTTGAAACAGCGTCTTTAAGACCGCTGAGGCTGTATGCTTTTGAAGTCTCAAGACTTTCATCATAGCCATATCCCTTTGCTCCGTTTATCTCGATAAACACAAGCTCCTTTGCATTGCCTGAGCTGTCAAGAGGTACAAGATCAAAGAAAAGCTGACCGAAGTGATCGCAGGTGTCACAGCCACTGTAGTTTGAGCCTGTGCTGAAAACATATGCCTTTGAGATATCGGTTGTAGTGCGTGAGGTATCGAATATGAGGTCGTGATTCGAGTTAAGCTTGGTTGGCACATAGTAACAGCCGTCCCCTGCGGAGTACGTCTTTCCATTAAAGCCGTCAAGGTCGTTAAGATCGCCTGAAAAAGCTTTGTCTGCGGACTTGTGACCCTGCGAGATATATCTCATAACAGGCTTGCCGTTTTCCTCGTCCCAGTAACCCACAATAAATTTGGTGGACTTGTAGATGTCGGAGAGGGTCTTGATGTCGCTCTCGTTATCGCTTGATAAAGCCTTTCCATCACCGTTGAGAATGGTTTTGTCAAGCACCGCAGTTCCAAATTTAGCATTGTAGCTTGTTTCGCTGTTGTTCATCTTGACCGTCTTTGTTCCTGCGTTTGAGGTAAAGTCAGATGTCGGCGAAGGCAAAGTGACGCTCTTTGACAGCTTTTCATACCTTTCATTATCGGGGACAGTATACTCCGTTACCGTATATGTCCTGCCATTTGAAGTTGAGGTCGGCAGATCGTTTACTGTGAAAGTACCCTTTGTGTCTGTGTTTTTAATGGTCTTAAACTTTGTAGCCTCGCTGACAGAAGTCACATACTTTGAAAAAACATATCCAGTTCCTGCACTGTTTTTGTCTGCCTGAACATAATACTTTTTTCCGTCATAAAGACAGGAAACTACAAACGTGGTCTTGCCAAGAAGAGTATTAAGCTCCGCCGCCGTTATCTGATTATTGCCTGAATCGGTGTATGTCTTTTCAACGGTAAGATTCGGCTCGTTGTATGATGCAAGTCCCACATATCCTACGATTGGGTCGAGTCTGGTTGAAAGCAGGCAGGTCTGATAGTAGCTGTTGGCAAACAAAGTTTCCTGCTTTTTCAGGCTGTTCTTCATCTGCATCGGGATACTTTCTGTAACATAGATATTGCTGTCGCCGCTTGAAGAGAACTGCCTTTCCTTTGACCATATGGTGTAAACAGTATTTGTTCCGCTCATTTCTGTTTCAATGCCGTAGTCCTTGCCGAAAGTACCGCTGAATTTAGACTTTATCAGCGATCCAAGCTTGCTTTCAAGGCTGCTGAAATTATGTGCAAGGCTTGAGGCTGTGACATAGGAAGTGGGCACAGTCACTTTTGTTTCGTATCTTAGATTTTCAGCGTTGTATTTCATAACGTGTGCTTCGTCCTTTGCCTGAGCTTTGGTGGATTTCATAGCAGAGGGAAGCTTGTAATGATCCTTCACATTTGAAACAATATCGTTGTACGCTTTTTCAACTCCCGATCTTGTACACCAGCCGCCGCTTGGGTAGGTGAAGTCATTCCAAAGGATATCCGAGCACTTTGAAAAGGTTGCCTGCGTATGTCCTCTGTAGCCTAAAATGAGCTCCCATATGAGGCACTGTGTTGCGGCATAGTAGTCACCTGTTTTGTGGCTTGAATAGCCGTAATACTGCACAAGACCGAGATACTTCGCCATAGGTCCGTCGGTTCCGCCTATGGACTTCCAATATGCAAAGCTGTCTGCCTTGTTCTTATCGGTCAGATCAAATGTATCATACTTTGTAAAGCCGTTCTGAGTATACCAATCCTTGTAGCTTGCTCCCTGCATTGACTTTGCAGGCTCGATACAAAACGCCCAGTCGGAAGTTGATGACGGACAGAATCTGCATATCTGCTCTCCGGCTTTGATATATTGTCCGCTTACTCCTCCTGCTGCGCCGTTCTTTCTGTTTTTGATAGTTGGATTGACCGAGCTGTTCCAGGTATATCCTATTGATACTCCCGATGTGGCTGCTGAAACATTCGCCGTCAGCGTGGTCATTCCTATTGCCGCCGCAAGCATTGCCGCTGTGCAGCGTTTTAATATTTTTCTTATCTTCATCTGTAATTACTCCTTTGTTTTTTTGCAAAGAAAAAAGAGTCGAATTTTCGACTCTTTTCCCTGCTTATTCAGTTGTTTTTAGTCCTCCGTAAGAAACCATATTGCCGTGCCGTCAAAGCCTACATTAAACTCAATATCGCTTGCATATTTGAGGACATTATTGCCGCTGTATATCTCCCACCTGTTGAACAGTCCGTAGTCTATGACGTGCAGACATTTTTCTCTCGTTTCACTGACTATGCTGTAGATCTCTCCTTCGTTTCCTGCATGATCTATCAGCCATCTGCTGTCTGCGTCAGCATATGCGTCCATGTGAGCATATGACAGGTCGGTCATGTCATTTCTGACCGTAAGATCTAGCGGTTTCTCATAAAATATATCATACTCATCTATTCCAAAGCTTACATGGATATCTCTTTTGCCATTGAAGCTTTTGGCATATTCAAGTATTTCAGACCTTATGAGGTTTTGTTCATCATCGCTCAGGCTTTTGCCCTCGCACAGCTTTCTCCATGCTTTCATGGGCTCCGACCACTGCATGGTATTTTGCGGTTCTGTTGTGCTTTGCTTTGCCGTTGTTGTCTGCGGTTTCTGTGTAGCAGTTGAAGGCTTTGGTGGGGCTGTTGCAGTCTGCTTTTGCTGTGTAGTTGTTACCGCAGGTATTTGAGTAGTATCAACTTCTGTATTTTCCTGCGGCTTTGCTGTCTGAGAATAACTCTGCTGTTTCGTTTGCTCCTGCGGTGGCCGCAGACTTACATCCTTACTGCTGACCGTACTTTTCTTGGTTGTTTTAGCTTTGGAAGTTTCGGATACCGTCTGCGAACTCTTTTTAATGGTCGTTGTGGTTTCACTTGTATCCATTTCTTCCTTTGTCGATGTTTCTGCAGAAACTATAGCCGTGACCGTAGTTTGACTAGCTACTGAAGAGCTTTCGCTTTCCGTGGACTCCGATACATTTCCGCAGGCTGATAAAAATACCACACAGAATATTGATATGACCATTGCTCTTTTCATATCATCACGCTCCTTGACAAGCAATATATCACACTAGTACTTTAAAATCCAGACTTTTTATTGAAGTTCTACCTTTGTGACAATTTGCACAGCATAAGCTTTAGCAAACTACATACTTATCTCCGGTGACTCTTCAAATTCTTCAAGCGGTTCGATCACTTCAGGTCTTGTTTCTCTCACAGCAACCAGCCCGATACCAGGCAGATCTACTATGATATGATCAAACTGCTGCTTGTACTTTTCTATCTGTTCATCGGTAAGTGAACAAGAGTCCCATTCGCCGTATTCGTTACGATAATTGCCAGAAATATAGAAAGTGCCGTGAACAAGAGTATTTCCAACTATCCTGTTAGGCTTTGAACCGTTCAGCAGAAACTCATC